>CAMNNV010000101.1 GCA_946546075.1 uncultured Bacillota bacterium
TGGGAGAGCACCTGGGTCACAACCAGGATGTCGTGGGTTCGAGCCCCGCACAGACCACCATAGACAAAAGACCGCCTGACATGGCGGTCTTTTGTCTATAGCTTGTTTGGGGGTGGCTCGAACCTCGGTGAGAGCCACCGCAGAGGCGCACCTAACACGGCGAACATGGTGAGCCGATGTAGGTGCCCTGCAAGAAGCACAGTAGCTTTGCTGCGTGGTGCTTCACGTAGGCGCACCTAACACGGTGAGCACTGTGAGCCGATGTAGGTGCCCTGCAAGAACTGCAGCAGCTTCGCTGCGTGGCAGTTCACGCAGACCACAAAAAAAAGAAACGGGCTCGTCCCGTTTCTTCTCCTATAGCTTGATTGATCAGTGGCTCGAACCCAGGTGAGATGCAGATGCTCTACTCGAACCTCTTCACGTAATCATCTACCTCAGCGAAATCAATACTGATCTCTCCTCCTGATATAACAAGGGGGATCGTATCTCTGACCCCATAAACCATCTGTGGCTTGCCATTTTCGAAATCGCACGCGAAGACATATCCACCTTCGTAATCGATCATCCAGTACTCTCTCACCCCTGCGTCCCTGTACTTGACGCTCTTGATACCCATGTCTTTCCTGGCGGTAGAATCTGAGAGAACTTCCACAACCAGATCCGGGGCGCCCACAAAAGTACCGTTTCGATTCTTGTTCTTGTCGCACACGATGTAGATATCAGGCTGGACTACGGTATCGCTATCATCTTCCCTAAGTTGGAAATCCATAGGGGCTATACCCACTTCACATGTAGTACTTCTTGCCTCTATCTTATCGCTCAACATCCGTGCCAGCTTAAAAACGATTCTCTGATGGGTTGCCGTAGGCGATGCTAAAACATATATCACCCCGTCTATTCTCTCATATCTCACATCAACGAGAGACTCTTCATTCTCTGCTTCAACATCATTTTGTTCCTGTCTCGTATAGGAATAAACGAATTCGGCTTCTCTTACCATTCCGCTGTCACTTCTGTGGCTCCTTTTCGCCAATGAAGAGAACATCTTCTCAAGCGCCTGGAGCGTAGAGTATCTTGGCGAATCCGTCTGCCCGCTGAATATCTTCTGGATGGTACTCACCGGTACTCCGGAAACTTCACTTATCATCTCATAAGAAAGGCCGTATTCTCTTTTTTTCTCCCGCATCTCTTCAATGGTCATGCTTTATCACCCTTTCGCATGCGCTTACACTGCCAACGCCATTCATTGCCCTTTTGTTGCCATAATAGTACCATTAACTTGCCATTACGTCAACCGCAGCGCTGCGCATCGAGCTCGTGACTGCCCGATCAGGCATCCAGCACCCGGCCGTCTCTGGAGATGGTCACCACCTGCCATGGGATGAACTTTCCGCTGGCACGAAGGGCGTTCACCGCTGCCATCTGCAGACCGCCGCAGCAAGGCACTTCCATCCGGACTACCGTGACGCTCTTGATATCGTTTTCGGCGATGATATGCGAAAGCTTTTCTGTGTAATCCACATCGTCCAGTTTCGGGCAGCCAATGATCGTGACTTTGCCCTTCATGAAGTCCTCGTGCATCCTGGCATATGCAAAAGCTGTGCAGTCCGCAGCGATCAGCAGTTTCGCTCCATCAAAGAATGGCGCTCTCACGGGAACGAGTTTGATCTGACAAGGCCACTGGGCCAGTCTGGAAACCGAAGAAATCTCTGGTGTTTCCGCAGCGGCGACCTCCTCGGTCTTCGCCCTGTCGAAGCTCATCATCCGCGATCCCGGGCAGCCTCCCTCGTGAGCATGAACCGCCGCACCTTTGGATACCGCGACCGCTTTTGCATCATATTCCGCAGCTTCTCTCTCTTCAAAAGTAATGGCGCCTGCAGGGCACGCCGGCAGGCAGTCACCGAGACCGTCGCAGAAATCCTCCCGCACCAGCTTCGCTTTGCCGCCGATCATCTTGATGGCGCCCTCGTGGCACGCCTCTGCGCAGAGCCCGCAGCCGTCACACTTTTCCTCGTTTATATTGATGATCTTTCGTATCATTTCCGTACCTCCTCTTGAATTTCTAAGGGCAGTATAGTATATTGCCCAAAGGATGTACGTGGTAATTACCACGAAATGCGATTTTTATTGCGAGGTGTTCGTATGTACGAAAATATCAGGATATTCAAAGGAATGACGGAGGATGATCGCGCCGAGGCCGTAAAGGGTCTTCGCGGGCGGGAAAAGAGTTTCGAAAAGGACGAGCTGATCCTGCATGCGGGAAGTCCCACGGCAACCATGGGTGTCGTCCTGGCAGGGAGCGTCACCATCGAAAACAACGACCTTTGGGGGAACCGCACCATCCTCGGGCACGTGGGCACCGGCGGCGTTTTTGCGGAAGCCTACGCTCTTTTGGAGGAGGAGTCCATGCTGGTGGACGTCCGGGCCAACGAAGGGTGCCGGATCCTGATGCTGGATCTGACGCAGCTGCGAAGGGGCTCATGGCAAACGGCTTGGCAGCAGAAGATCGCGCTGAACCTTTTGCGCATATCGGCACAGAAAAACCGCAATCTTTCGGAGCGGAGTTTTCATACGTCGCCGCGGACCATCCGGGGCAGGGTCCTCTCGTACCTGGATGCCGCCTCACGAAAAAAGGGATCCTCCGAATTCGAGATCCCTTTTGACCGCCAGCAGATGGCGGATTATCTCAACGTGGAACGCACGGCGCTGTCCAAAGAACTGGGCAAGATGCGCCGGGCGGGGCTGATCGAGTTTCACAAAAGCAGGTTCCGCCTGAAAGGGTGAACTCACAGAGCCGCAGCCACTTTTTCATCGATTTTCTCAAGATCGCTAGCCACTGGTTCGAAGGTGGTCTCCACCCTCACGATGGCGCCGGGATAACAAAGGATCCACGTGCCGTCTTCCTCGCCGTTCCAGTAGTAGGAGTACGCCCGGTCTGCGTGAAGATCCGCGGCGTCTTTTTCACGGTAGCCGGTGCCCTTTTCATTTCCGTCCAGCCACTCGAAGCCGATGCCTTCTTTGATCCACTGATCCAGGCAGCGGTCGTAGAGATTCCCGGAAGGCACTTTGAGGATCTCATATGACAGATCGTAGAGCCACGCATCGGGGTCGCTCACACCGGTTTCTTCCTGCTCCGCCTCCTTCAGGCTCATGAGAAAGGTGCCGGTCTCCCTGTGGGAATATTTGTACTGTCTTCCGGCGTCTTCCCGGAAATCGGAGACCTTCATGATCATCTGCGATCCGTCGCGGTCCCATTTCCCGTCTTCGAGTGTATAGAAACTCCAGGTCACAAGCTGCGTCAGTGCTCCCACAACGACCACCACCACGGCGATGGTGATCAGCATATTTGCCGCCTTCGACAGTCCTGCCGCCCGGAATCTTTCCGTCATCTGGCCGACGCCCATGACGAAAAGGATCAGCAGCAGGATGAGGGCTGCACCGATGATCCCGAAGAAGGCGCCTTCTTCGTAGGCGAAGGCGAGGCACCAGAGAGCAGCGAACAGGAGGATCAGGACCTCGAAGATTTTGTATCCCTTTCGGAAGACCGACGTCGATGCGCAGCTGCCCCCGTCTCTGACAGACACCGTGGACTTTTTGAGCCACAGGCCGAAGACGATGAAACTCAGCAGCACCATCAGGGTCAGGGTCCCGGTCACTGCCATGGACAGCATCCCGTTATAGTTCGAGAGCACCGATGCCGGGCGCTTCAGGATGCAGAGAGGTCCGCTGCCGCCTGCATTGAGAAGCACAACGATCAGGAGCATCGGTACGATATAGGAACCGAGGATGCTCTTTCTCATGCTCTTCAGTTTCAGTTCTTCGTCCGTATCGATGGGCACAGGATCCGGCTCGTCCGAACGATAGATCCTGACTTTGCCTCTGCCGGAGACATACTTCCATCCCGCCTCCTCGCAAAAGCTGTCGAACTCGGCCACAGGATCTGCGTCGTCAGGGTCGTAGGCCGATACCTTTGGCCGGTACACCACCGAGTAAGTGGAATCCACCGGCTCCCCTTTTCGGAATGTCCAAAACAAGGCGCCTGCATGCTCCAGGTGCCACCCTGCTCTCGCCTCCCGTTCCAGCAGATCTTCGATCCCTTCGTAGTCAAAGGGCATGTAGTTCACGTATTTCCTCTTGACGTCTTTCATCGCTACCTCCATCTCGAGCGTTTATGCTTCAAAGTCTTTTACCTGCAGCAGCAGCCTTTCGTACTCTGCCCGCAGCGCACGCTGCCCTTCCTCTGTTATCACGTAACTTCTCTTGCGGCCCTCAGAGCCCGTCTCCACGATCATCCCGGCGCCTGCGAACTGCTCCAGGAGATTGTAAAGTGTCCCCGGCCCGATTTTCACGCGCCCCGCGGTCATCTCGCTGACGTCCTTCATGATGTCGGTACCGCAGCGCTCTTTGCGAAGGCAGAGGAGGATGTAGTACATCTGCTCCGTGAGGGTCTTGAATTTATCTCTTGCCATTGGTTCTCCTTTTATCGATTATCGTTATTTCTACGGTCAGTGTAATATCGAATATCGTTATTGTCAAGTATTTTTATTGATTTGCCCTGCTGCAGGCTATAAAATATGGGTGTAAAGAGAAAGGGAAGGTGAGATATGAAAGTTTTGCTTATAAACGGAAGTCCCAACAGCAAAGGCTGCACGTACACGGCTCTCTCCGAGGTGGCGGACACGCTGCGGGCGGAAGGGATCGAGACGGATTTTTACTGGATCGGCAATAAGCCCATCAGCGGCTGCATTGCCTGCCGCAAGTGCAAAGAGCTTCACAAGTGCGTCCTGCCGGATCAAGTGAACGATTTCGTGGATATCGCCGGGAGTTATGACGGGTTCATCTTCGGTTCGCCGGTGTATTTCTCGGGATCCAACGGGAGTCTGCTGAGCTTCATGGACAGGGTGTTTTACTCCGCCGCGGAGAAAGATCCCCATCCATTCCGTTTCAAGCCGGCTGCCGCTGTCGTTTCCGCAAGAAGAGC
>CAMNNV010000102.1 GCA_946546075.1 uncultured Bacillota bacterium
GATAAAGGATGGGCTGCGGTCCGACGACAGGATCCGTATACTCCATGAGAATCGAGGCAACTGATATGATAGAAATGAAGAACATCATCAAAGAATTCTCACTGGGAGGTGAGACGATCAAAGCAGTAGACAACGCCACATTCTCTATTTCAAGCGGGGAGTTCGTCGCCATAACCGGGCCGTCCGGGTCGGGCAAATCCACCCTTATGAACATCATCTGGCTCCTTGATAAGGCGGACAGCGGGACGTATCTTTTGGACGGGATGGACGTCACGGATCTGACGGACGATGAGCAGTCCGTGATCCGAAACAGGAAGATCGGATTCGTTTTTCAGAGCTTCTACCTTCTTCAGAGGCTGACGGCGCTGGAGAACGTAATGATCCCTTTGCTTTACCGCGGAGAAAGCGAGAAAGACGCAAGGCGAAGAGCTCTTGAGATGCTGGAAAGGCTGAAGCTGGCAGACAGATATAAGCATCTTCCCAACCAGCTTTCCGGCGGCCAGCAGCAGAGAGTGGCCATCGCCCGGGCGCTTGCGGGGCAGCCGTCGCTCATCCTTGCGGACGAACCTACGGGAGCACTCGACTCCTCCACGGGAAGAGAGATCCTGGGACTTTTGCACGAACTCAACGATGCCGGCCAGACGATCGTCATGATCACCCACGATCTGAACATCGCTGCAGGAGCAAAGCGCATCGTGAAGATAGAAGACGGCAAGATCAGCGAGGCAGATAACACTTCAGAGGAGGCAGCAGATGAATCTGGCACTGACGATCAAGATCGCACTTAAAAATATACTCGGCAACCGGCTGCGGTCCGGCCTTACGATCCTCGGTCTCGTGATCGGCATCGCATCCGTCATCCTTCTCGTAGGACTCGTAAACGGCGCCTCGAAGAATGTCAGCGAGCAGTTCGCTTCTTTCGGGGCGGATCTGATCCAGGTTTCCATATATGACGAGACGAAGTTCCTCACCGACGATGAGATCAAAAGCATCCGCGAGCTCGATAACGTCGTGGGGGCTGCACCCCGCGTGAGCCTGGAGGGATCCGTCAGCAGAGAGGGTCAGAAATCGGGATATGCCGAGGTCTACGGAACGGGCGCGGATTTCGCAAAGATGATGGGATACGATCTCGAGAAGGGACGTGACCTTTCGAGGATCGATATCGACAACGGGACGAAATGTGCCGTCATCGGCAGCAAACTGGCGAAGAAATACTGGCACAATTCCGATCCGTGCGGGGATGTGATCAAGCTCAACGGTGATGACTATACGGTGGTCGGGGTCCTGAAGAGCAGCTCTTCCCTCGGAGATATGACGGAGAATCAGGTGTTCATCCCGATCTCCACTGCCGGCTATTTCGGGGCCGGGACGGAGACCGGAGAGTTCTATGTCAAGGTCACGAGCGAAAACGATGTGGAAGCAGTGACCGGCGAGATCAAATCATTCCTCGATTCCGAGAAAGGACTCGGTAACGATGACTGCGAGATCTATTCCCAGAAAGAGATCCGTGACTCCATGAACGAAGTCAACCGGACCATGGCTCTGCTCCTTGGGGGCATCGCATCCATCTCACTTCTGGTAGGAGGCATCGGCGTCATGAACGTCATGCTCGTATCGGTGACGGAGAGGACCCGGGAGATCGGGATAAGAAAGTCTCTTGGTGCAAGGCGCAAAGACATCATGTTCCAGTTTCTCATCGAGTCCATGGTGCTGAGCCTGTCGGGCGGCCTCATCGGCGTCATCGCCGGCATCGCATTCGGACGTGTGGCCGTGCTCATCGGCGCATTCTTTGCACCGGACATAGGGATGATCCTGCTCTCGGTGGGCGTCAGCGTGGCGGTGGGCCTCATCTTCGGCATCCTGCCTGCACGCAGGGCAGCCAGCCTCAGGCCTGTAGAAGCTCTTAGATATGAATGATCGGGGAGGGCAATATATGAAGAAGAAATCCTACATAGCGATACTTTGCGTTCTGCTGATGATACCCCTCGTCATGGCGGTATCCTTCGCAGACAACGAATACCTCAAGGCACCGGAGAACACGAAGGTGACGGCCGGAGAGACGCTGGAGTTTTCTGTGGATCTGAAGACCATCAAGGAATCGGAGCCGGGGCCATATACGGTGACGCTGACCATTGCATCATCCGATCCTGTTCCGTCCCTGGATCTTCAGGAGGATATGGAAGTCACCTATAACAGTTCTCAGGAGACCTACAGCGTCAGATCCGAGGACATCGGGGATACCGAGGAACTGCACTTTACGGTGGTGACAGACGAGTCTGTCAAGAACGAGGCGGAATACAAGATCACGGCGGAGATCAGTACGGAATCCGATACTTCCGAGGAATCCTTCAACTTCACCGTGACCCCGAAGGAAGAAGAGACTGCGGCGCCTACAGAGGAAACCACCGCTGCAAAAGAGACGACGGCTGCAAAACCTGCCAAGGAGCCTAAACCACCAAAGGAAATGGGCGGCTCCGATGACGGGGATGCTAAGGAGCCTCAGTACAAGGGCTCTTCTGACAACTACCTGAAGTCCCTGTCCGTCACGGGACACAAGATGACACAGAAATTCCACAAGACGAGAAACACCTACTTCGTCGAACTGGAGAAAACCGTGACATCTTTGGGAGTGAACGCAGCGGCAGAAGACCGCACAGCGAAGGTGAATATCGTCGGCAACAATAACGTCTCCGCAGACATGAGCAAGATCGTGATCAATGTCACGGCGCAGAACGGAGATGTGAGAACTTACAAGATCTACGTCAAATACAAATAGAGGACCCGAAAATGAAGAGACTCAGGAATCTATCAAAGAAAACAAAACTTATCATACTGGGCTGTCTGCTGCTGGCCATCGCCGGCGTGCTCATCTTCGGACATCCGCGCAATTCCGGAAGCGAAGAGAACATGTCCTATGAAAGCATGACGGCTACGGCGGAAGTCATGACCATCGAGAATACCATTTCTGCAGAAGGTGAAGTCAAGAGCGTCCTGGAGGAGAAGAAGGTGCCGCATGCGACTTACAAGTTAAAGGAGATCAAGGCGGCGAAGAACCAGGCGCTGCGGGAAGGCGACACCATCCTGGTCTACACCAACGGGGCCAAGATGACGGCGCCGTACAACTGCGTCGTCCTGGACTGGGAGCTTCCTTCGAAGAACGGCAAGCTGACCAACGGCCACTCGGTGACCATCGCCGGCACGGACGTTTTGCAGATGGATCTGGAGGTGGATGAGAACAAGATCCTGCAGGTGGACAAAGGGGACAAGGCTTCTGTCAAGGTCAACGCCGTGGGCGGCAAATACAAGGGCGAAGTTTCCTTCGTCAGCGATGTGGGGCAGTACGGCGGAGGCACCTCGACGTTCTCTGTCAGCATCGTCTTCGATAACGACGGCAAGGTCAAGCTGGGGATGAACGGCAAGGCCAAGATCTCCCTGGACAAGGCGAAGGACGTCATCGGCGTTCCGGTGGATGCCGTATATGAAGAAGACGGTCACAGCTATGTCAGCGTCCTTCGTGGCGATGCGGCTGAAGAGGCATCGGTCGAAGAAGGCGGCGACAGCATGGACGAAGAGATGGAGGAAGATCCCGGCATCGATCTTGATGCGGCAGAACAGGTGGAGGTCAAGACCGGCCTCAAAGGCGATGAGTTCATAGAGATCAAGAGCGGCCTCAAAGAAGGCGATGTGGTGGTCTACGAACCATCGGAGGAAGACTGGGAAGAAGGCGATTACTAATATAATTGCATGGAAGGGGCGCAGAAATGCGCCCTTTTGTGATATACTGAATCCGACTTTTAGCAAGGAGAGGTATGATGTATTATTCTGATTTCAAAGGAGAGAAGATCTCACTTCTGGGCATGGGATGCATGCGTTTCCCTTCAGGCCCAAAGGGCGGTGTTGACGAAGAAGAGGGCGTGCGGATCATACGCCAGTCCATCGATCGCGGCGTGACCTACATGGACACGGCCTACATGTACCACAGCGGGCTGAGTGAGAAGATCTTAGGCAAAGCCCTGAAAGACGGCTATCGTGATAAAGTCCTGGTAGCGGACAAAATGCCGCCATGGTACATCAATAAACAAAAGGATCTCGACGAGATCTTCGAAGAGCAGCTCAGACGCCTTGATCTGGACTGCATCGATATCTACCTGATCCACGATATCCACGATACGACTTGGGAGACTACGAAGAAATACGATATCCTTGGCTTCATGGAAAAGAAACGTGCAGAAGGCAAAATCCGTTACATCGGCTTCTCCTACCACGGCGATGCCGATCTCTTCGAAGAAGTCATCGACGCGTATCCGTGGGACCTTTGCCAGATCCAGTACAACTATCTCGATGAGGACTTCCAGGCAGGACGCCGTGGTCTCGAGTACGCAAGATCCAAAGGAGTGCCGGTGGTGATCATGGAACCGCTCAAGGGCGGCAAGCTGGCAACGGGACTTCCGAGAGAAACGGACGCACTTTTCGAAAAGATGAGCCAGAGCCGTCCTCCTGTTGAATGGGCTTTCTCATGGTTAGCGGACCAGCCCGGGATCCTGACCATCCTCAGCGGCATGAGCAGCATGGAGCAGCTGGAACACAATCTGAAGCTCTTCGATGAACTCCACCCCGGATGCATGAGCGAAGAAGACATGCTGATCATGAGCGGAGTCCGCAAGATCCTCCAGGGGCTCACGGTATACGACTGTACCAAATGCCAGTACTGCATGCCATGCCCTGTCGGGCTCAACATCCCGAAACTCATCGATTTTTATAATCAGTACCGTATCTTCGGTGATTCCCCCGCAATGCGTGAGAGTTATGAATGGATCAAACCAGACATTCCTTCAAACTGCGTCACGTGCAAAAAATGCGAGAAGCTTTGCCCGCAGCACCTGCACATCAGCGAAGCCATGGCAAAAGCCGCAGAGGCCTTTCAGGAATGGTAGACCCGCCATCCGAACGCAAGCAAT
>CAMNNV010000103.1 GCA_946546075.1 uncultured Bacillota bacterium
GATGTCGCTGTTCGGATTTCCCAAAGTCTCCAGGAATACCGCCGTCGTGTTTTCTTTGATGGCCGCTTCCACTTCTTCCAGGTTATGGGCATCTACAAAAGTCGTCTCGATGCCGTACTGCGGAAGCGTGTGGGCCAGCAGATTGTATGTACCTCCGTATATCGTCTTCTGCGCCACGATATGTCCGCCGTTTGCAGCCAGTGCCTGGATGGTATAGGTGATGGCCGCTGCCCCGGATGCCAGTGCCAGACCTGCGCTGCCGCCCTCCAGGGCTGCCACTCTGTCCTCCAGGACGCCCTGGGTGGAGTTGGTCAGTCTGCCGTATATGTTGCCGGGATCTGCAAGGCCGAATCGGTCTGCAGCATGCTGGCTGTCGTGGAATACGTATGATGTCGTCTGATAAATCGGAACGGCTCTTGCATCCGTTGCAGGATCTGCCTGTTCCTGTCCTACGTGAAGCTGTAACGTCTCAAATCTGTAATTACTCATTTTCTTTCTCCTTATTACTTACGATTCCTTTGCCCAAAACAAATGCCCGGGAGGGCTTACGCTCCCGGGCATATGGCAGTTCGAAAAAGGAGTCCTTACTTCGAATCGAGGCACGCGCAAAGGTCACCGCACGCCCCAGCCATGCTTACTGCCCGGGAGTCCAGCATCAGACAACACATACACATTGCATTTCTCTCTGCGCGATATAACATTTCGTTTTTCTCCTCTCTTCTCCGTTTCTTCAGATTCATTCCTACTATTCAGATAGGTTTTATCTGTTGATGGTATATTACCACCCTTAACATACTATGTCAATAGGTTTTATTGATTATTTTTGCGATAATCTTCAAGAGCCGCCTGGATGGCCTCCTCCGCCAGTACGGAACAGTGCATCTTGTAATCCGGAAGCCCGTCCAGTGCCTCGGCTACCGCCTTGTTCGTCAGCTGCTCCACCTCTTCGAGCGGCTTGCCCTTGATCAGTTCCGTCGCCATCGAACTGGAGGCGATGGCGCTGCCGCATCCGAACGTCTCAAATTTCACGTCCTGCACCACTTCGTCTTCGATCTTCAGATACATCTTCATGATGTCGCCGCACTGAGCGTTGCCCACTTCACCGACACCATTGGCGTCTTCCAACATCCCCAGATTTCTCGGATGGAGAAAATGATCCATAACTTTTTCACTGTATAATGCCATGACTTGCCTCCTATACTAAAGAATATGTTCCGCTTTGCCCTCTTTGAGATCTCTCCAGATCGGGGAGAAGCTCCTGAGGTATTCTACGATCTCACTGACGGAATCTACGATATAATCCACTTCTTCATCTGTAATATCCTCCCCGAGGCTGAGTCTCAGGGAACCGTGGGCCACATCGTGCACACGGCCTATGGCCAACAGCACGTGGCTCGGATCCAAAGATCCGGATGTGCAAGCGCTTCCCGAGGAAGCACAGATCCCCTTCTGGTCCAGCAGGAGAAGCAAAGATTCCCCTTCGATCCCTTCGAAGCAGAAGTTCACGTTGCTCGGGAGTCTCTTCTCCCCATCGCCGTTGAGGGCGCAGTGCGGGATCTCCGACAGCCCTGCGATGAGCCTGTCGCGCCTTGCTTTCACGTATTCAGAAGTCTCTGCCATGCCGGCCGCGGCTTCTTTGAGTGCTGCCGCGAGAGCCATGATGCCCGGCACGTTCTCGGTACCTGCGCGCTTTCCTCTCTCCTGGGCACCGCCCTCGATGAGATTCGCCACCGGGATGCCTTTGCGCACATAGAAGAATCCGACACCCTTCGGACCGTGGAACTTGTGGCCGGAAGCCGAGAGCATATCGATGTTCAGTTCGTCCACATCGATCGGCACGTGGCCTACTGCCTGGACCGCATCGGTATGGAAAAGGACGCCGTGTTTCCTGCAGATCTCGCCGATCTCTTTGATCGGCTGTATGGTCCCGATCTCGTTGTTGGCGAACATGACGGTCACGAGGCAAGTGTCCTCGCGGATGGCATCCTCCAGCTCCGACGGCACCACCAGACCGTTTTCGTGCACCGGAAGGAGGGTCACTTCGAAGCCCTCTTCTTCCAGCTTATTCAGCGTATGGAGTATGGCGTGATGCTCGAAGGCTGTGGAGATGATGTGCTTCTTGCCTTTCTTGGCTCCGATCTTCGCTGCCGTCCGCAGCGCCTGATTGTCGGCTTCGCTGCCTCCCGATGTGAAAAGGATGTCCCGGGGCTGCGCTCCGATGACGGCTGCCACATCAGCCCGCGCTTCTTCCAGGGCTTCCTTCGCCTTCTGCCCGATGGTATACAGGCTGGAAGGGTTGCCGAAGGTCTTCTCCATGTACTCTGTCATGGTATCGATCGCGACCCTGCTCATCTTCGTCGTGGCCGCGTTGTCTGCGTAGATGTTCATGAGGTTTTCTCCTTTGTATTTCTATTTGAGATGATTATAACATATTTACCTACTGTGTCAATAGGCGAATAATTCTTGCACCTATCTTTTTGATGGGTTATAATGGGTTGCAAGAGAGGTGGTACAATTATGGTTTCAACAAAAGGGCGCTATGCGCTGAGAGTTATGATAGATCTGGCGGAACACAGAGATGAAGGGTTCATCCCCCTTCGTCTGATCGCGGAGCGCCAGGGGATCTCCAAGAAATATCTCGAGATCATCGTGAAAGAGATGGTGGCCGGCGGCCTCGTCGAAGGGGTCAGCGGCAAAGGCGGCGGCTACCGCATCGTACGGGATCCCGCCGATTATCCTGTGGGGGAGATCATCGAGCTGATGGAAGGACCGCTCAACAGCGTCGCATGCCTGGCGAAAGGATCTGCGGACTGCCCGCGGGCTTCGGTCTGCCAGACCCTGCCGATGTGGGTGGAGTACGATAAGATGAATCACGACTTCCTGTACAGCTACAAACTGAGCGATCTGTTGAAATAAAGATAAGAAAAGAGCAACTTCATTTCTGAAGTTGCTCTGTTTTATTCTGTTATGCCGCGATCTCTAGCTATTTGAACTCCACGTTCACCTTCACGTCAGGATGTGCCTTGCTGAAGAGATCGACAAGGACATTCTCCGTCACTTCATTGGCTTCCTCGTAGTAGTTGTTCTCCTTGAGCCGCTTCGTTGCAGCCTTCTTCACATCTTTTCGGATCTGGTCGTCATCCTCCACCGTCGTTCTGTTGAAGAGTCCGCTCTTGTTGTTGACGAGAGTCCAGCTCTCTTCATCGATCTGCTGGCTGATGATCTTGCTCTTCGGCACCTTCACCGTGACTTCCGTTTGATCTTCGCTGATCTCGAAGTCCGCATCGCCGAGGTCTGAGCCGAGTATCGTTATGACATTGCACTCAGCCGTGAGCTGCTTACCTGTAAGAGGGATATCGTACTTCTTCGCGATCTGCTTGCTGTTCTTGATCTCGCCCGTCTCCGTCGATACGCATTTCAGAGATGCCAGATCTGCCACCTGCTCCACTTCCTCTTTCAGGACTTTGACCGTGATCTTGTCACCGCCGAACTGGATGAGCCCGAATGCACCTACAACATACCCTGCGCAGAACGCCACGATCACCGCGATAATTACCGCAAGAACTTTCTTCATTTCCTTCTTCCTCTCTTATTGATACAAACAGGACCGAAAGGTCTGAATACAATATTATGATACCGCACCTTGACTTCCGCTTCAAGTATCAGTTATCTCTGTAGACCTCGAGGGCCTCACCCTCCGGAACGAATGACGAACCGCATCCTTTGATCCGCGGACGCAGACCATCCAGCACCTGCTCGCGGGACTCGTGGTACTTCCCATACGAAGCCTTCCAGCTCCCGTCATCCCCAAGGTCAGCTGCAGCATTTGCCCGGATATCGTTCGTCACCGTGCTTTCGGGGCCGCCCGGCTCAAAGGAAAACGCCGCCTTGCCGCCCACGATGAGGTTGTCATACACCTTATTATATCTGCTCTTCTGCACAGCGAACTGCAGCTCGTTATCCACGAGGGTGTTGTCGTGGAATCTGCATTCTTCCGTAGATCCCCGGCTGCTGTCATATCCGCCAAAGCTTATCCCGCCGGAGCCTCCGCAGTCTGCCACCACGTTGTCGTGCACATCGATGCCCCGCACGCAGAACAGATCGCTGTCCGCTTCTTTTCGTTCCGTGGCCACTTCTATGCCGATATCGCAGGCAAAGACGAAGTTGCCGTAGATCTCGATGTCCTGCCCGCCGTCGACGTAGATGCCGCCGGCGCAAAGATCATACTTTCCGTCTTCCAGATACGCCTCATTTCCCTCGGCGCTGATGTTGTAGACCACGTTCCGGAAGCACCTGCCGTTTCGCACGAAATCCGCATCCAAAGGCTCCGCATAGATACTGTTTGCGGGATGGACCGCCAGCCCTTCAAAGCCGATCATATCGATGCCGATATTATCGTTATCATGCACAGTATTCTTCTTTATGACGAAGCCGTCGATGTTCCCGTTTATGACGAGGCTCTCGCTGCTGCCGCACTGACAATCGTACACTTCGCACCCTTCGATGGTCAGATCCTCCACCGGCGTGTAGTCATTGCGCGCATAAACGGCGATGCCGTGGACACCTCTCACCTCGTGCACCCGGCAGTCCCGGATCGTGATGTCGCAGAACGCATCAGCCTGCGAATCTTTCGTACTCTCATAAAAGATCCCGTGGGTACCGCCGCGCACCTCGATCCCCTCGATGCACAGATCTCGCGCGTCCACGATGTGGAGCCCGATGTTTTCATCGCCCTTCTGATCCGGCACGACGACGGGGTTTTCACCCTCCGCCGCTTTGATGGTCAGATCTGAGGCTTCCTCTCCCAAAGAAATGGCGGGGTACTCTCCGCCGCGAAGGATCACGGTCTCCCCGGGGCCGGCCTTCTGCACGGCTTTCTCCACGGATGCAAAGGGTGCCCGCTTGCTCCCGTCTCCGCTGCTGTCGTTTCCCGCCGGGGATACGAAGATCT
>CAMNNV010000104.1 GCA_946546075.1 uncultured Bacillota bacterium
TTCTGCGGCTTCCGGCTCGTCGATGATGACCGGCTCTTCCGTGGCTTCCTGCTCCGCAGCAGCGTGCTCCGCTTCCTTTGGGAGTTCCGGCTCTTGCACGTCTTCGTGCTCCGCTTCCGGGGCGATCACTGGCTCTTCGGCAGTGACCGGCTCTTCTGCGATATCCGGCTCGTGCTCCGCTTCCGGTTCATCGATGACAACCTCTTCGGTAGCAACCGGCTCCTCTACGATCTCCAGTTCGGGCTCCGGCTCTTCTTCGGACGGGCCTGCTACCGGCGCCTCCTTTGCATCCTTTGCATCATCATCTGCCGGCTGGCCCCCTTCAAGGATTTCTGCCACATTGATTCTCTCTGATGTATCAGTATTCAGTTGTGTTCTTTCTTCCTGTTCAAGGATGTCTTTGATATTGATCCTCATAACGATACCTCATACAACAGTCGCTATAACAAATTATACTTCAAACAGAAGCCGCGGGCAACTTCGTCGGGATTTGGGGTATGATCCAGAGCGCACGCATTCAAAAAGACCCGGCTGCGATTGCCAGGTCTTCTCCTCTTCTTATTGTTCTGCCAGTCTGTAGATAGCTTCCGCATAAATTTTTGTCATACGCATGAGATTCTCGATGGACACGAGCTCGTTTCTCTGGTGTTCAAGCCTAGGCTGCTCCGGGAATCTGGCGCCGAATGCTACGGCATTATCCATAGCTCTGGCGTATGTGCCACCGCTGCAGATCAGCGGCTTTGCATCCACCTCCCCTGTATGCCTGCGATACACATCCATAAGGATCTCGATGAGAGGATGATCCTCCTCAAAGCAGATCGGACGCTGATCCCGACCTTTGATGATCCCTATTCCGTATTTGTCCAGCACTGTCATCATGCCGCTGTAAACAGCTTCATCACTGAAAGTGATGGGATATCTGATGTTGATTGCAAGTTCTGCAGACTGCTTGCCCAGTTCGATTTTGCCCACATTGAGGATCAGCTTGCCTGAAGTCTCATCTTCAAATGCACAGCCGATGCGTTCGCCGTGAAAATCAAATCCGAGACAGTCATTGTAGAATCCAATGAAGTCGTTGACATCATCGCTGGCAAAGTTGAAACCTCCGAGGAATTTCATCAGCAGACTGATAGCGTTCAGGCCAAGCTGCGGCTGCGAGCCGTGAGCCGGAACTCCGTTTACCGTGATCCGCAGGCTTTTGCCCACTCCCCTGCAGTTGATCTTGCAATGATTCGCTTCTCTGAAAGCTGCGACTTTTTCTTTGATATCATCGTAGCCTCTGCCTTCCGGATCGTAGATCACTGCAGTCGCTTCATCAGGTACGGCATTCGGTACCGTTCCGCCGACGATAGACGAAAGTTCAAGACCTTTCTCCGGAGCACGAAGAAATTTCCTTGCGATCTTGAATGTGATGATACCCATTTCGCCACGTATCACAGGGAAGTCCGCATCCGGGGTGAATCCGCATACCGGCACCTTATCCACGTGGGACATGTAGTAGTCCATGCCGTTCCAGTTCGTCTCTTCGTCAAGACCCAGGATCATTCGTATGCCTCGTTTCGGAGCATACCCGCATTCTTTGAGGGCCTTCATCGCATAAAAAGCCGCCATGACAGGACCTTTATCATCTGTCGTCCCTCGTCCCAAAATGTTGCCGTCTACGATATCACCGCTGTACGGATCGAAGTCCCAGCCACCACCTTCCGGAACAACATCGAGATGTCCCAGAATGCCGATGACCTCGTCACTTCCGCCTTCGGCTGCCGGGAATTCCACATGGCCGCCGTGATCATCAGCGTTCCACGTTTCGAACCCAGCTTCCTCTGCCATCCTGAGCATGGTATGGTAGGCTTTGTTCACGCCTTCTCCATATGGGGCGTTTACCCCGTTTTCTTTGGCTACGCTTGGGATCCTGATAAGTTCCGAAAGATCCGCCAACATTTTAGTCTTATTCTCTTCGATTTTCGCGTTAACTTTTTCAAGTAGTTCCATCATCGTCTCCAAAATTAAAGAACTGCCTCAACTGCCTTTACTTCAGGGAAGCTCTCCTTGAGGATCTGCTCTACGACACCCTTGATCGTCATCTGAGCACCCGGGCAACCTGCGCAGTGACCCTGAAGTCTTACTCTTACAACGTTGTCATCTGTGTACTCAATGAACTCGAGGTCTCCTCCGTCTCTCTGAAGGAAAGGTCTGATCTGTCCTAATGCTTCTACTATTTTTTCTTCCATTGTTTTTTCTCCTTTTTTACGTCCACTTGTTAAAGTGACGGTTCTATCGTGTAAAGTAATATCTCATCCCCATCGGACAGTGTACTTATGTACGCCGTCTTGATAGGGTCTCCAACACTGTTAAATCTTATATCTCCCGATACGCCTTCAAAGGTCTTCTGTCCATCCAGAACGGTTTTGATCTGCTCACCGGTCGGGTCATCCCCTGCCTCAGCGACGGCATTGATCGCGATGATATATGCGTCGTATCCCAGAGCTACATTCTCATCAGGGACTGCATCGGCACCGTATTTCTCGTGGTATGCATCGAGGAATTTCTGTGTCTCTTTGTTGATTTCTGCAGAGTTCGCGTCGAGGTTAGGGTCGATATATGTTACATACGCTATGTTCTTATCGTTGCCTGCACCGCCGAGCTGTTTTCTGAAATCCTCTGTCGACCATTCGTTACATCCGAGGAACGTCACATCCAGCCCCATTTTGCGGGCCTCTTTGATGATCTGCACGACGTCAGTGATATCACCTGGCAGGAACACGTACTTGACACCGCTTTCTTTGATCGCATCGAGCTGTTCGCCGTAAGATTCCGCGCCGCTCTCGTACTGTTCGTAAACCTTGATCGCATCGGAATCACCGGACTCCGCTTCAAGTCTGTCTGTAAAGAATGATGCTCTGGCCAGCGCCACATCGTTGCCCTTCGGGATGAGAACGCCCGCCTCTTTTTTCTTGGTCGTCTTGCTTACATACTGCCCGAGAAGGTCTCCCTGATTCGCGTCTGCGTAACATACTCTGTAATAGTAATCACACGTCCTGGTAACCAAAGGATTCGCGTTCGTTATCGCTATGGACGGTATCTGCGCATCCTCAACGTACTCTCCTGCCACCATCGAGTATACGCTTCCGTAACTTCCCAGGATGACGCTCGGCTTATATGAGATGAGGTTCTTGATCCCTGTCTCTGCTGCATACATATCTGAGGAATTATCGCTGTAAACGAGGTCAACGATCTTACCGTTGATATTCGGATACGCCTTGTGGGCCAGCTGGATGCCTCTGATCTCAGCCTCTGCAGCCTTACTGTCTGCCCCCGTGACAGGCTCGAATACACCGATCGTGATGGTTGCCTTCTTGGCAGTGTCTTTCTCGATAAAGGCCGCTTTGAAATTCTGGTAAGTAGTGCATCCTGTGAGCATTACGACGATTAATGATATTGTAATGGCAATTGCCAGTAATTTAGGCTTTTTCACTTCTATTTCCCACGCCTTTCTGTATGAAATCCGTAACGTTTATTATACAATAATTCGTATCCTCAGTAAAGGGAAATGGGCGTTATGGGATTCTTTTGAAAATCTTATGATTCGCTATTGACTATAGTATACCTTTTTAGTAAAGTATAGTCAAGGTGATAGTAAATGGGCGTGAGTTATGATATAATAATTCACGATAGTTGAGTAAAGTTCTTAATAAGGAGGTAGTATATCATGAAGTGGATATGCACAATTTGCGGATATGTTTATGAAGGACCAGAACCACCAGCTAAGTGCCCTAAGTGTGGTGTTCCTGCAGACAAATTCAAGAAGGTTGAAGAGTAATAAGTAAGAGTAAAATAACAAACTAAGGAGGTAACTTATCATGAAATGGACATGCACAGTATGCGGATATATCTTTGAGGGACCAGAACCACCAGCTAAGTGCCCACAGTGCGGCGTTCCTGCTGAGAAATTCAAGGCTCTCGAAGCTGGCAAGAAGGAATGGGCTTCCGAGCACGTTGTAGGCGTTGCTGCCGGCGTTGACGAAGAGATCCTGGAAGGCCTGAGAGCTGATTTCAAGGGCGAATGCTCAGAAGTAGGTATGTACCTTGCTATGTCAAGAGTAGCTTTCAGAGAAGGCTATCCTGAGATCGGCATGTACTGGGAAAAGGCTGCTTTCGAAGAAGCTGAGCACGCTGCTAAATATGCAGAGCTCCTGGGCGAAGTCGTAACTGACAGCACTAAGAAGAACCTCGAGATGAGAGTAGATGCTGAGAACGGCGCTTGCGCAGGCAAGACTGCTCTGGCTAAGAAGGCTAAGGAACTGGGTCTGGATGCTATCCACGATACTGTACACGAAATGGCAAGAGACGAAGCAAGACACGGACAGGCATTCGAAGGCCTGCTCAAGAGATACTTCGGCTAATAACCCGGATATTACAAGAGGTCGTCACATCGGTGACGACCTCTTTTTATTGCCTTGCAGTTTTAACGTGGTTGGGAATACACTTCCTTTTATCTGACATAAATGGTATAGTATAGATATTATAGACAGCATGCGTTGTAATGCGCAGAGAATGAGGAGGTTAGGAATATGGTATATGAATGTCCATGCGGATACGTTTATGATCCAGTGAAGGGAGATCCTGAACACGGCATCGCACCGGGAACTTCATGGGAAGCACTCGGAGATGACTGGGAATGCCCGATCTGCGGTTTAGGAAAAGACGAATTCGAAGCGAAATAAGACGAATAACAACGAAAAAAGCAACCTGCCATCACGTATGACAGGTTGTCTTGTTTTTTAATTATCCCTCATCAGTTTGTACATCCCTTCCTTCAGCCCCTCGATGGAGAGCCGGAACATCGGGAAGACCTTCT
>CAMNNV010000105.1 GCA_946546075.1 uncultured Bacillota bacterium
TCGCATCATATCTCTTTCGTTTCATGATTTCTTTTATTTGCCTGTCGTGTAGTTGTCGAAGTAACCCTGGATATAAACCACCGGTGTTCCCTTATCTCCTGAGCCTGATGTCAGGTCGCAAAGTGATCCGATCAGGTCCGTAAGTCTTCTCGGCGTCGTTCCTTCCGATACCATGTTGCCCACGAGGCTCTCCTGCGGTTTATCTTCGATGGCCTTCGTGATGGCATCTCTCAGGGCTTCTCCCGTAAGATCTGAAAAATCATTATCTGCAAGGTATTTGAGCTTCAGTTCGTTCGGTGTACCTTCCAGTCCTGTAGTGTATGCCGGAGAAACGACAGGGTCTGCCAGTTCCCAGATCTTGCCCACAGGATCCTTGAATGCGCCGTCGCCGTAGACCATGACTTCTACGTGCTTGCCGGTCTTTTCGAGCATCTTAACCTGGATCTCTTCTACGAGCGGCTGTGCATCTCTAGGGAAAAGTTTCACGGTGTCTTCTGTAGACTTGTTCGTTCCCAGAAGTCCGTATGTTTCGTTATATCCGCTGCCGTTTACGGAGGAAGTAAGGATCTGGTCCATTCCCCATACGTTAGCGCCCAGTTTCTTCAGCTTGTCTCTCGTGCGGAATCTCGTATGGATATCGCAGTTGATGACATTGTTCGTGTAATCCAGGATCGCCTCTGCTCTGTTGGAGAAAATGATCTCTGCTTCGGCACCTGCCTCACGGATCAGATCGCCGTAGAACTCCACGTAATCCACACCGGTGAACTGGTGCTTGTTGACGCCAAAGAGTTCTCTGTATTTCTTCTCGTCGAGAACGTCTGTATATGGGTTGATGCCGGACTCTGCGATCTGGTCTTCCGTCAGCAGAGCGTTACCCACTTCATCAGAAGGATAGCTGAGCATCACGACGACTTTCTTTGCGCCCTTTGCCATTCCTTTGAGACAGATCGAAAATCTGTTTCTGGAAAGGATCGGCCAGATGATACCGATGGTCTCTCCTCCAAGCTTCGCTCTTACATCATCTGCGATGTCATCGATGCTTGCGTAGTTTCCCTGGCATCTTGCTACGACAGACTCCGTGATACTTATGATGTCACGGTCTCTGACTTCGAATCCTTCCGATTCAGCAGCGCCAAGCACGCTTTCGACGACCATGGAAGCAAGATCATCTCCTTCACGGAAAATAGGACATCTGATCCCGCGCGATATCGTTCCAACTCTTCTTTCTTCACTCATGTGATTCCTCCTGATAATTGTTTCTGCTTCGTTCATTTCTCAAGCCTTATTATTTTAGCACTTTATGCGCATCACTTCAATACAATAAAGTGTATTGCATCATTTCATAGCAAAGTCTGCTGCCTTCCATGATATCCGGCGGCAAAAGCGCGCGGGCCACCTGCTTGAGTTCAAGATCCTCCGGTGCGCCCTCCAGCTTGAGCATAGCATAATCCCCATCGATCCTGGCGACGGTATAATAACGTTTCTCGAACAGATTTGTCATATCCTCCTCCTGACAACTATTTCAGATCCTTGAGATTACCCTTTTCGATCACTTCTGTATCGAACTTGTAATCGCCGTTTTCCGGGCTTCCTGACTCAATGATCTTTGAGATCTTATAGTTAAGATCCTCTCCGATCTCAAGGATATTCTCGGTCTCAACAGGGACACCCATCTCTTCTGCTACGATCTCATTGAGTTCTTTCATGAGATTGCTGTTTCCGTTCTCATCGTATGCCTGGAAGCCTACAGCTGCATCGTAATATTCTTTCGGGAAATTCTCCTTCAGCCAGCTGTCGTGTTCTTCACCATCGGCACTCCAGACGACTTCGGTAAGCTCCGGATTCTCATCCGTATAATTGAACCGGATGATGACCTCTCCTGCACCACCTGATATATCATAGGCCTTATCCTTAACCACTACGTATTCCGCTTCGTTGAGGAAAGCATAGATCACACCTTCATTCCCGTTTCGTTCGGTGCCGTACACCTCTGCATTCGCAAAGCACTCGTCAGGAATATACTCTTTATACTGCGGCTCCATCTCCTTCTGGGAGATCTGCCACAGTAAGCCGTCCATCTGTTCCTCTGTCAGTTCTACATTGCCTGCCGTATTCTGCGCATCACTGTCCGCTGCCTTATCCTGACTTCCGCAGGCAGCGATCCCGAATACTAAAACTGCTGAGAGAATGAACATCAAAAATGCTCGTTTCATATTAACCACTCCTTTCCTACAAAAGCGGCGCGATCAGCTTCGCTACCGGCCCCATGATCTTATAGAACGTTTCTCCATTTCTGATCGTATCGTATGTGACCTGACGGCATTTCGTCAGGGTTTCCTGAAAATCAGCCTCGATATCAGAAACACAGTCCGCTTTATACAGATATGTCGCGCATTCGAAATGATGGTAAAGACTGCGGTAATCGAGGTTTATCGTGCCCACGACTGCCTTTTCATCGTCGGAAGTCCAGACCTTTGCATGGACGAATCCCGGTGTATATTCATAGATCTTCACGCCGGCATCCAGCAGACTGCGGTAATGTGATTTCGCCAGCGAATATGCGATCTTTTTGTCAGGGATACCAGGCAGTATCAATTTGACATCGATCCCCCTCTGCCCTGCATATTTCAGTGCCGTCTCAAGCTCACCGTCCAGGATCAGATACGGTGTCATGATGTGAACATAACGGCCGGCCCTGTTCAGGATATCCATATATACCGCCTCGCCCACTTTGTCCTCATCCAGCGGACAGTCGCAGAACGGGATCACGAATCCCGACGGGCGGATATCTCCCGCACTCTCGGTGACAGCCGAGACTTCTTTGTAGTCCCTGTCTTCCGAAGACAGATTCCACATCTGCAAAAACATCAGCGTGAAGCTGGACACCGCGTCGCCTTTGAGCATGACGGCCGTATCTTTCCAGTGTCCGAAGCGTTCGATATGGTTTATATACTCGTCTGCCAGGTTGACGCCGCCGTTAAAGGCGACTTTGCCATCTATGACACAGATCTTACGGTGATCTCTGTAATTGTAATGGGAGGAAATGAAAGGCCGTATCGGTGCATATGATTTCGCCCTGATCCCTTCTGCTTCTAACAATTTGCAGTAATTCGAAGGAAGCGTGGAGATCTCGCACATCCCGTCGAACATGACGCGTACATCTACCCCGGCCTTGGCCTTGGCGATGAGGATCTCTAAGATCTTGCCCCACATATATCCTTCTTCGATGATGAAATACTCGAAAAAGATGAACTTTTCTGCCTTGGCGAGCTCTGTCAGCATCGCCTCGAATTTCTCCTCTCCCGACGGGAAGTAGGTGGTCTCTGTATTTACAAACGCCGGGAAGCAGCCGCTCCTGTTAAGGTATTTCAAAAGATCGTCTGTATAGCTGTCCTCCTCCCGAAGTTTGGAGAGCACATCAGGGTCCTGCCTGATCGCATCCTTTGTTTCTGCGATGCGTTCATTGGACAGTCTTTTGATCTTGCGCTGACCGAAATTAGACTGGGTGAAAAGGAGCATCAGACCGCCGGGCACCTGCAGGACCGATATGATGAGCATCCATGTCAGTTTCGCAGTGGAATCCATCTTGCTGTTGAACAGGTATATCATGATCGCGATGGTGAGGAGTCCAAGTCCGATATAGAAATGTTCCAGATGGTCATACAGGAAAAACAGCGGAAGCACCAGAACGGCAAGTTCTATAAGGATGAGCAGTATGATGATGAAGAACCTGCTGAAAATCAGCCCAAGGAGCCCTTTTCGCCTCGGTTTCGCCAGTCTTATCGCTGTGTCATTGATAATGTTTTCGCGTTCCATGTTCCCCTCGCTATCCGATTGACCCCGTTAAGATGCATTGGAATAATATGTTAATCTATATTATACCACCATGAATACTTGTTGCACAACAAAATACCCGTGCAGGTCTCCCTGCACGGGTTTGCGTCTTCTTAGGTTATCTGAACAGGTTCAGGATGCCTGCTGACTCCATGAGAAGGATGATGAGCATGATCGGTGCGATGTAGCGGATCATGACATTGTACATTCCAGTGAAGTGGAAATGTTCGCCATTCTTCGTGATCTCATCGAGGATGACCTTCGGTTTAGCGACCCAACCGATGAGGATGCAAGTCAGGATCGCTCCGCCTGGCATGAGCAGGTTGTTACTGATGTAGTCCATGATGTCGAGAATCTGGCCTACTGCACCTGTCGGCAGTGTGACTTCAAAGTAAAGAGCGTTATATCCCAGGCATACGAATATACCGCCGATCGTGGCGATGGCACACTCTATGATGGCTGCCTTGTTTCTTGAGATATGGAACTCATCGATGAAACTGGATACAACTGCTTCCATGACGGATACAGCACTCGTCAGAGCCGCGAACAGAACCATGATGAAGAACAGTGCTCCCATCACCATGCCGATACCACCCATAGCCGAGAATACCTTCGGCAGTGATACGAACATGAGTCCGGGCCCAGCCGTCATGCCGTCAGGACCTGCGAATGCAAAGATAGCAGGAATGATCATGACTCCGGCAAGGACAGCAACGACTGTATCAAAGATCTGGATCTGCACAACAGATTTTGTCAGATTCGTGTCATCTGCAAGATACGATCCATAAGCGATCATAATACCCATGGCAACGCTCAAACTGAAGAAGAGCTGTCCCATGGCATCTACGATCACAGACAGGAGTCCTGTCAGAGTAAGTCCTGTGAAATTAGGGATCAGGTAAATCTTAAGTCCCTGAAGACCCGTTCTCGTAACACCATCCGCATCTGTATGACTGATCGTCAATGCAAAAATGGAAATGATGATAACGAGTATCAGAAGTGCCGGCATGAGCACTTT
>CAMNNV010000106.1 GCA_946546075.1 uncultured Bacillota bacterium
CCTTCCATTTCTTCTTCGATCTTCCTGAACTCCGCTTTGATGCCCTCGTCGGAGCCGTATCTCTTCTTGTTTTCGTTCTTGACTCTGGCGTTCTTGAGTACCTGCGGGTAGATCTCGATCTCATCGGAGAGCTCGGATGGTTTCTTACCTGACATCAGGACGGCCTGTACCAGCATCAGGGAGGAGAGTATGCCGTCTCCCGTTGTGGTGTGGTTCAGGAAAATGATATGTCCTGACTGCTCTCCGCCGATCTGGCAGCCCGTCTCCAGCATCTTCTCGAGAACGTATCTGTCGCCGACACCCGTCACGTCTACTTTGCATCCCATCTGCTCCATGTACTTGTGGAAGCCGATGTTGCTCATGACCGTGGCGGTGACGAGATCGTCTTTGAGCTGACCTTTGTCGGCCATCATCTTTGCGCAGATGCAGATCAGCTTGTCGCCGTCGATGATCCTTCCCTTCTCGTCCACTGCGATGAGCCTGTCGGCGTCGCCGTCGTATGCGAGACCCAGCATAGCGCCTCTTCTTACGACTTCGCTCTGGAGCTTCTCCGGATGTGTGGATCCGCAGCCGGCGTTGATGTTCTTGCCGTCCGGGCTGTTGCCGATCACGGTGATGTCAGCGCCTAAGTCGCTGTAGACCTTCTCCGCAACTTTGTATGATGCACCGTTGGCGCAGTCCAGCACCAGCTTGACGCCCTTGATGTCCACGTCGATGGTGGACTCCAGGAACTTGGCATAGGTCTCCATGGCGTCTTCGTCGGCGTCGAGTCTCTTGCCGATCCTGTCGCCCACGATGTCCCTGCTGATGTCCGTGTTTCGGATGATGATATCTTCGATGGAATCTTCGATGTCGTCGTCAAGTTTGAATCCGTCGCCCTTGAAGAACTTGATCCCGTTATACTCGAATGGATTGTGTGATGCGGAGATGACGACTCCTGCGTCTGCTCCGTACGCCTTGACGAGGTACGCGATGGCCGGCGTCGGAAGGATACCTACCTTGATGACGTTTCCGCCAACGGAAAGTATGCCTGCGCTCAGTGCGTCCTCCAGCATGTCTCCTGAAAGTCTCGTGTCCTTACCGATGATGAATACAGGTCTGGCGTTGTCCTTGCTGAGTATATATGCTCCTGCTCTGCCAAGTCTGTATGCGAGAGATGATGTCAGTTCTGAATTCGCAACACCTCTCACGCCATCTGTCCCGAACAATCTACCCATTTTTCTCCTCCTTCGGTCACTGCTTATCAGTGACTGTTACTTTCGCTTTTTCTTCGTTGTCCTGGTACATATATGTACCGTATGGGAGAACGAAATCGATATCTCTTTCGATTACCCCGCTCTCTTTGACCTTCTTGAGGTCTACCGTTGCGACGATATGCGTGATCCCGGCCAGCGTGCCGCTGTCGCCCAGGAGCTGTACCGTCTCAGGTCCCGTGATCTCGGAGACCTCCAGGCCATGTGCAAGGTCCCTCGTATTGTACTGGACCGTCACTTCTTTGTAGGAAAGGAGCCGGACGGTGGCCAGCACCGTGTCTCTGCTCATGACCATACCGTCTACCGTGACGCCTTCTTTGCTCCTGCAGCTCAGGTCTGACTCGATGGTCTTAGATGCTTCCGTCACCTCTGACTTGTCCACCTCGGCCACGGCGTGTTCCACGTTCTCCACGGAGCTCTTCGCGCCGGATATGGTGATGGTCTCAGGATCGACTTCTGTCGCAAAAGGTGTGAGCTCGCTGGAGGTTTCGCCCGTGAACGTGATGTCCACCGGGACTTCTTTTGTCACCCGTTTCTCCACCGTAAGTGTGTATACGGCATCCGTCGAGTCGTTCACCGTGACGCCTGTCGGTGTCTCGAACTCCAGGTTCAGCTCGTTGACGCCTTCCTTGGCTTCGGAAACGTCCACGTATGCCTTCATGCCGCTCTTCTTGGCTTTATTGACATAGGACCGCTTGCCCTGGATGGTGGCGCTGGTGGTGAGCTGGCCGTTTTGGAGGACTGCAAGATCCTTCTCTGCCAGCTGTTCTTCATTCGTTACTGTTACGGAAACGTTGTTTATTTTCGCTTTTGTCTCGGGATCCACCTGGCCGGTGACGTAGAGCCACAGGCTGAGTGAGATGGCGAGAGATATTATGATCAGTACAGGCTTGTTACTTAGCAATACTATCCCTCCTTAAAACATCCCATATTACCTTGAAGATGTTGCCAACAGGCTCACTTTCTTCTTTGAGATACATAGACATGAGGGTCTTCTCGACTGCCTTGCGGTCCATGTATCTTCTCATCAGCCCATCGTGGGCCATGGAGATGATCCCGGTTTCTTCGGAGACGATCAGCACGCGAGCATCAGAGTGCTCCGTGATGCCCAGGCCTGCCCTGTGTCTCGTTCCCAGTTCCTTGGCGATATCCTTCTGTGATGTGAGCGGAAGCACGCATCCTGCCGCGTATACTCTGCCGTCCCGGATGATGACGGCTCCGTCGTGCAGCGGTGCTCCTTCATAGAAAATATTGCCGATGATCTGATCGGAGATCTCGGCATCCACGACCGTGCCGGTCTTCTCGATGATGTCGTTTAAGGATACCTGCTGTTCGAATACGATGAGGGCTCCCGTCCTGCTCTTTGACATACTGTCTATGGCGCTGACGAGTTCCGATACGATGCGCTTGCCTTCTGCTTTAGCGGTGGCACTTCTCGAGCTTCCGAAAAGCTTGCCGCGTCCCACCGTCTCCAGTCCTCTTCTGAGCTCCGGCTGGAAAATGATGATGAGAGCCACAGCACCGATGGCTACGACACTTCTCAGCAGCCAGTTGATGGTATGGAGATTCAAAAGATCCGAGGCTACCATTGCCGCCACCAGCAGGATGATGCCCTGCAGGAGCTGCTGCACCCCGGCTTTGCGTATAAAAACAAGAACCTTATAAATAAGGAACGCGACTATCAATATATCCAATACATCAGCAATGCCTATCCCGTAAAAGGCATTGATCAAATATTCACCCATGCCTGACTCCTGTAATGCTCATACCTCGTAATATTATAAAAAAAATCGCCGCGTATTTCAACGTAGGGCGACCATTTTTCACAAGGTTATCATATTACGGGCAAAAAGACGCGTCTGTCCCAACTGAAAAGGACTGTTGCTTGAAGCAACAGTCCTTGTTATTTCAACACACCCGGTCAAAGGATCAATATACTGTCTCCAGTACACCATACGCACCATCGTCTCTCTTATAGACTACGTTGACTGCATCTGTCTCCATGTTGAGGAATACGTAGAAGTTGTGTGCCAGAAGTTCCATCTGTACGATGGCTTCATCCACGCTCATAGGTACGAGATCGAATCTCTTTCTCTTGACGACCTTGAGTTCTTCCTGTTCTTCCTCCACCTCAGGAAGCTCTGAGAATCCGAAGTCCTTCTGGCCCTTATACTTCTTCTGAAGCTTGGACTTGAACTTCGACATCTGCTTGCTGAGTTTCTCGATGGATCTGTCTACGCAATCATACGGATCCTGAGACTTCACCTCAGATCTGAAAATGGTGCCCTTGGCATTGATAGTAGCCTCCACTTTGTAGTCGCTCTTCTCCTTGATGACCATGACATTGCCTGTGATCTCGTCGGAAAAGTACTTGTCGAGCTTGCGGAACTTCTTCTCGATCGTTTCCTTCAGCTTCTCACTTGGAGTGTAGTTCTTGCCGGTGATTATAGTTTTCATTCTATATACCTCCTTTTATGGGCTTTTCCACATTATACCATATATTGCGTCGTATATCAACAGATATCGGCATCCTGACACAAAATAAAACAGGATATGCAGGTGGCCCGGCTGACCTGGTCTTTGCCCCCACACTTGCCTTTACCCGGGTTTCCCGGAGGACTTACTTCTAAACTACGCCATGATCACTGCCGCCTTGCGGATCAGCTTACGTGGGACCTTTTGCCCGTAGCTGGCATGGCCTTTCAACCACAGACCCGGGCCGCCTGCATATCCTGTTATTCTATTTTTCTCTCAAAGATCTCCCGGCCTCCTGTTGCTGCCGCTGGCCAAAGTGATCACGTCTACCGCTTCGGCGCCGGCATCCAGAAGCGCTCCTGCGCATGCATCGAGAGTGGCTCCGGTGGTCATTATATCATCAAGAAGGAGGATAGACATCCCCTTGATATCTTTTTTGTGACCGGAAGTGACTTCGAAGGCGCCCCGCATGGCCGCATCTCTCGACACGGGATCCATGCTGCGGAGCAGCTTCGTATTTTTCTTTCTGATGAGGACGCTCTCGTTTACCGGGATGCCCGTGAGCTGCCCGAGGCGCCTGGCCATGACAGCCGACTGGTTGAAGCCGCGCTCGCGCATCCTTTGCTTGTGGATGGGCACCGGCAGGATCATGTCCACTTCCAGAAGCTGCGGCTCCTGCTCTGCGCAGGCGCAGAGTCTGTCCGCTAAGATGTCCCCGAACTTCACGCCCATGTACCCCTTCTTGTTGTACTTGAAGTCCAAAATCATCTGCCGTTCTTTGAGGCCGTAGGTCATGCAGCTTATGCCCCGCCGGAAACGGTGTTCCCGGCTCATGCAGTTGTAGCAGAGCCGTCCCCGGTATTGATTTTCCAGGGCTTTGCCGCAGACTGCGCAGGTCCGCCCGGTGATCCAGTGGATGTCCTTCCTGCACTGGTCGCAGAGGGAATACAGGCTCCCCCTGCCTGTGAGGCTCCCGCAGCAGATGCAGTAGATGTCCGATGGGAAGATCCACTCCATCGCCTCTTCGTATATCTTCTTTATGTTCAATTCCCGCTCCTGTTCTCCCCCTTGGAGCGAGCAGTCGTTATTCCATTTGCATCATGTT
>CAMNNV010000107.1 GCA_946546075.1 uncultured Bacillota bacterium
GGACCTGATCGGATCACTTTGCGACCTGACATCAGGCTCAGGAGATAAGGGAACTCCGGTAGTTTATATCCAGGGTTACTTCGATAACTACACGACAGGCAAATAAAAGAAATCATGAAACGAAAGAGATATGATGCGAAACAGCGTCATATCTCTTTTTGATTTAGACAGGATAGACGATGGTGATCTCTTCGCCGTCTTCGATGCGGTATTCGGAATCCATCTCCACCAGGTCGTAGATGAGTGGGTCCTGGATCAGATGTTTCCAGACGGTAAAGGTGGCCTTGACGAAATCTTCGTTCAGCGGGACCTCATTCTCGATGAGTGGACACTCGTAGGGAAGGGCGGCTCTCTGATAGATCAGATACAGCATCCCATCTTCGATATGCGGCGTGAGAGGATAGAACCGGCACTGGAGAGGTCTCTTCTCACGAGGGCAGTTCGGCCAGGCAAGACACTCGATGAAGTGCACCGGACCGTGCCATGATTCGGGGAACTCGAAGTCCTCCGCCTGCAGATGACCCCATTTGATCCAGTCTTCCTCCCCCGTAAACATTTGCTCTTCACCAGGCAGAAGATAGATACCCATTTCGAAATCTGCATCGTCACCGGCATCGGGTACCAGTGCATTTTGCCCTTCCAGATTGTCGCAGGAGCAGCAAGCTGCACCGCAGAGGAGCCCACAGTCCGTATCTAGTGGTGATACTTTATCCAAAAGACGATATATGGCAGAAAAAGTATTTTTTTTGATTGAACTTTTCATGGTGTTATTATACAATACTCCTTGTAGCTAATATATATATGTAGAAAGTTATTTTTTGAGGTACTATATGAGACTTGGAATCGACGTCGGTTCGACAACTGTCAAGCTGATTCTGCTTGACGATGATAACAACGTAACATACAGCAGATACGAGAGACACATGTCAAATGTTTTCGAGACTCTCGTAACACTCCTTAAGGAATTATATGATAACATAGGCGACCAGAAACTGCGAATCGTTATTACAGGTTCCGGCGGTCTTTCCTTTGCGAAGGTAATGGGGATCCCGTTTGAACAGGAAGTCGTAACATGCAGTTCCGCAGTAGAAGCTCTCATTCCTGAAACGGATGTAGCCATAGAACTTGGAGGAGAAGACGCCAAGATCACTTTCTATGGAACGACGATCGAACAGAGAATGAACGGTACGTGCGCAGGCGGTACCGGAGCTTTCATTGACCAGATGGCAGTTCTGCTCAACACAGACGCCATGGGACTCAACGAAGCAGCGAAGAAGCACACTATGATCTATCCGATCGCTGCAAGATGTGGCGTATTCGCCAAGACAGATATACAGCCGCTGATCAACGAAGGGGCAGCCATCGAAGATCTGGCAGCTTCCATTTTCCAGGCAGTTGTCAATCAGACCATAAGCGGTCTGGCATGCGGCCATCCGATCAGAGGCAAGGTGGCATTCCTGGGAGGCCCACTGTCATTCCTTTCAGAACTGAGAAAGAGATTCATCGAGACTCTGGATCTTGCAGATGACGAAGTCATCTTCCCGGAGGACTCCAAGTACTTCGTAGCCATCGGTGCAGCTATGAGAGCAGAAGGATACGATGAGATGGATTTCGGTGCTCTCATGGATCGGATCGAGCATGCGGATCCGTCCGTACTCAGCGACACGAAGCACGTGGATCCTTTGTTTGCCGATGAAGAAGACTACGAGAAGTTCAGAGAGCGTCACTACGAGCAGAAGATCGCCCGGGCAGATATCAAAGATGCAAAGGGCAACGTCTACCTGGGTATCGACGCAGGTTCCACCACCACGAAGGCTGCCCTCATAGACGAGGATAAGAGGCTGCTGTACTCCTATTACAAGAATAATGAGGGTAAACCATTAGAAGCGGCAATGGCCATGCTCAGAGAGCTGTATAGCCAGCTTCCGGAGGGTGCTCACATCGCACGTACATGCACCACGGGATACGGAGAAGCGCTGATCAAGGCTGCATATAAGGCGGACATGGGCGAGATCGAGACCATGGCGCACTACAAGGCAGCGGAAGAGTTCCTGCCGGGTGTAGACTTCATACTCGATATCGGCGGTCAGGACATGAAGTGCATGAGGATCCGAGATGGCGCGATCTACAACATCATGCTCAATGAAGCGTGCTCCTCAGGATGCGGATCATTCATCGAAACGTATGCGAAGTCCGTGAACCTGGACGTCAAGGATTTTGCGAAGGAAGCTCTCTTCGCAGAGTCTCCTGTTGATCTTGGAACGAGATGTACAGTATTCATGAACTCCAAGGTGAAGCAGGCCCAGAAGGAAGGCGCTACCATCGGCGATATCAGTGCAGGACTGAGCTATTCCGTCATCCGAAATGCTCTCTATAAAGTAATCAAACTCAGAAACCCTGACGAAGCAGGGGAGAAGATCGTCGTACAGGGCGGAACATTCCTCAACGACGCTGTTCTCAGATCCATAGAGAACATCATGGGAAAAGAGATCGTAAGACCGGATATCGCAGGCCTTATGGGAGCATACGGAGCAGCACTGGTAGCTAAGGCGGAGCATAAGGAGGGAGAACTCTCCACCATCATCACGCCGGAGCAGATGGACGAATTCACCGTCAAGACGAGCCACGTTCGCTGCAACAGATGCGAAAACAACTGCATGATGACCGTAAACCGCTTCAACGACGGCTCCAGATTCTTCACAGGAAACAGATGTGAGAGGGGCGAGGGCAAGACCATCAGCGAAGATGATCAGATCCCGAACCTTTATGCATATAAACTCAAGAGACTCTTCGATTACGATCCACTGCCGGAAGAGATGGCACCGCGCGGCGTCATCGGTATCCCGAGAGTCCTGAACATGTATGAGAACTATCCGTTCTGGCATGCACTCTTCTCTCACCTTGGGTATAGAGTTATCCTGTCGCCGCCATCCAGCAAGTCTCTGTATGAGGGCGGCATGGAGACGATCTCTTCCGATACGGCATGTTATCCGGCCAAAATGGTCCACGGACACATCAAGTGGCTGGTGAACCAGGGAATCGAGAAGATCTTCTATCCGAGCATCAACTATGAGCGCGTAGAAGATGAGAACCAGCCAAACCACTACAACTGTCCGATCGTTGCCACGTATCCGGAAGTGATCGCAGGAAACATGGACGAGATCTTCGAGGAGCACGGAACGAAGTTCTATCATCCGTTCCTGCCGTACGACAACGATAAGTTCATGGTGAGAGAACTCTACCGCATCCTCAAGGAATACGGCGTGACCAAGAAGGAGATCGCTGAGGCAGTGGAGATCGCAAGGGCAGAAGACAGAGAGTTCAAGGCTGACATCAAAAGACACGGTGAGATGTATCTGGAATGGGCCGAGAAGAACGGCAAAAAGTGCGTCGTTCTCGCAGGACGTCCGTACCATCTTGATCCGGAGATCAACCACGGACTCGACAAGATCATCACATCCTTCGATATGGTCGTTCTCACAGAAGACTCCGTATTTCATCTGGCGGATCTTCCGAGACCGATCCGTGCGCTGGACCAGTGGGTCTATCATTCGAGACTGTACAGAGCAGCAGAATTCGTTGGAACGAGAGACGATGTGGAGATCGTTCAGCTCAACTCCTTTGGATGCGGCGTAGATGCAGTCACGACCGACCAGGTAGAAGAGATCACAAAGAAGCACAACAAACTCTACACGGTACTTAAAATAGATGAAGGCACGAACATGGGCGCGGCAAGGATCCGGATCCGGTCCCTCAAGGCAGCCATGGACGAAAGAGAAAAGAACGGCCTGAAACACGTGGAAGATACAACTCCATATGAGAGAGTCATTTTCACGAAGGAAATGAAGAAGGATTATACGGTGCTCATCCCTGAGATGTCACCGATCCACTTCCAGTTCCTCGAGACAGCCTTTGCTTGTGAAGGATACAATGCCAAGAGACTGCCGACGGTAAATAAGGACGCAGTCGATGAAGGTCTGAGATACATCAATAACGACGCATGTTATCCGACCATCGTTTCTCTGGGACAGGTCATCTCCTACCTCAAGAAGGGGGAGGAAAGCGGCGAAGTCGATATGGACAAGGTCGCTGTCATCTTCAGCCAGACAGGCGGACAGTGCAGAGCCAGCAACTATGTATCGCTTCTGCGCAAAGCATTCAAGGATATGGGTCATCCGCAGATCCCTGTTATTTCCGTCAATATGTCGGGCCTCGAGTCGAATCCGGGGTTCTCCTTCACACCGAGCCTGGTAAAGAGAGGTATGATGGCCGTCATGTACGGCGATCTGTTCATGCGAGTCCTGTACAGAACGAGACCGTATGAGAAGGTGAAGGGTTCCGCAAATGCGCTCTATGAGAAATGGGTCGCGGTGGCACAGGAGACTCTCAAGAAGAACGACTACGGTAAGTACAAAAAAGACCTTGCCGGTATCGTCAAAGATTTCGATGAGCTGCCGCTGATCGAAGGTCTCAAGAAGCCTCGTGTCGGGGTAGTTGGAGAGATCCTGGTCAAGTATCATCCGAATGCGAACAACGATGTCGTAAACATCATAGAGAGCGAAGGTGGTGAGGCAGTCGTACTCGACCTCACGGACTTCCTCCTCTACGGTATGTACAGCAAGGAATTCAACTATAAATATCTCAGCGGATCATACGCACAGATGATGGGCAACAAGGCAGCCATCAAGATCATCGAAGCGATACGCAAACCGCTGCGAAAGGCTCTGAGATCATCGAAGAGGTTCCACGAACCGCTCTATA
>CAMNNV010000108.1 GCA_946546075.1 uncultured Bacillota bacterium
CACGGTATTCAACAACATGGCAGGTGGAAGATTCTGGGGAAGCCTCTTCTTCCTCTTCATGATATTCGCTGCATTCTCCACGGAACTGGCGGTATTCGAGAATATCCTGGCGTGCGTGAGAGAACTCACGGGTTGGAACAGAGGCAAGGGCTGTATCGTCTGCGGCGTGGGCATCTTCCTCATCTCTCTCACGACGGCTCTGGGCTACAGCGTGCTCCACTTCCAGCCATTCGCAGACGGCTCTGCATGGCTCGACCTTTGGGACTTCATCGTCAGCACGAACCTGCTGCCGCTCGGTGCACTGATCTTCGCGATCTTCTGTACCAGTGATCGCTTTGGATGGGGATGGGACAACCTCATGGCAGAAGCGAACGCAGGTAAGGGCATGAAGCTCCAGCACTGGATGAAGCCGGTATTCAAGTATGTGCTGCCGATCTGCATCATCGTCATCTACGTGCTGGGACTGATCAACTTCCCTTGGAACTAAGGGAGCCTAAACCAGCAGTCGAGAATATAAAGTGTACTCCGGACGCTCTTATATGGTATAATCTACTAACAAGTAAGAGGTAAGAACAAGGAGGTTTGGATATGCTTAAAATGTACAGATGCCAGCACTGTGGCAATATCGTTATCATGGCTTACACGAAGGGTGTTCCTGTAATGTGCTGCGGAGAGCCTATGACTCTTCTGGAAGCAAATACAGAAGATGCAGCGCAGGAGAAGCACGTTCCTGCAGTAACGGTAGACGGCGATAAGGTTTCCGTCGTAGTAGGAAGCGTTGAGCACCCTATGACAGAGGAACATTATATTGCAAGCATCCTGCTTGAAACTGACAGAAGCCTTCAGGTGCGCTGGATGAAATACACTGAGAAACCTGAAGCACAGTTCGTCGTAGCACCGGGAGAGAAGGCAGTTGCAGTATATGAGTACTGCACACTCCACGGCCTGTGGAAAAAAGAACTGTAATACAGCAACAGAGAGGAAGCTGCCGTGAGGCAGCTTCTTTTGCGAGGAGAGAAGAGAATTGAACAGGATAAGGCTATCAGACCATTTCTCGTACAAAACGATCATGAGGTTCACCTGGCCGTCCATTGCCATGATGGTGTTCGTATCCATCTACGGCGTTGTGGACGGGTATTTCGTGTCCAATTTTGCAGGTAAGACACCGTTTGCGGCACTGAATCTCATCATGCCTTTCATCATGCTCATCAGTGCATGCGGCTTCATGATGGGAGCGGGCGGCAGCGCTATTCTGGGTAAGACTCTTGGCGAGGGCAAGGAGGAACTGGCTCAGAGATACTTCTCGTTCTTCATCTGGGCCACCCTGGGCATGGGCATCCTGTTCGCAGCCCTGGGAGCCGTGTTCATGCGCCCGGTATCCATCCTTCTGGGGGCAGAAGGGGAGATGATAGATCTCTGCACCATGTACGGCCAGATCAGCATGGTATCCATGCCGGCCTTCATGCTTCAGTACCTGTTCCAGAGCTTCTTCATCGCAGCGGAGAAGCCGCGCCTGGGCTTCCGGGTGACGGTCCTTGCCGGGGTGACGAACATGATCCTGGACCTGGTCTTCGTCGGGCTCCTGGGATGGGGCCTTGCGGGAGCCGCCTGGGCAACGGTGAGCAGCGAATTCGTGGGTGCCGTGATCCCCATCGTTTACTTTGCAAGGGATAACGACAGCAACTTCCGGATCGTGCGCACGTCCTTTTATGGGAGAGCACTGGGCAAAGCCTGCACCAACGGCATCTCCGAGCTTGTGAGCAATATCGCCATGTCCTTCATATCGATCGTGTTCAACCTGCAGTTGCTTAAATACGCAGGGGAGAACGGGGTAGCAGCTTACGGCGTCCTCATGTACGTCAGCTTCATCTTCGCGTCAGTCTTCTTCGGTTACACCACGGGGATGGCGCCGGTGATCAGCTACAGCTTCGGTGCCGAGACCCACGATGAGATGAAGAGCCTCTTTCGCAAAAGTATCACGCTCATGGCGGCCAGCGGGGTAGCCATGACGGCGCTGAGTCTGATCGCTGCGGTGCCGGTATGCGAGCTTTTCGTGGGATACGATCGGGAACTTCTTGATATGACGGTAAGGGCCTACCGGATATTCTCCTTCACCTTCCTGTTCATGGGTGTAGGTGCCTTCGGATCCGGGTTCTTCACGGCACTCAACAACGGCATCATATCGGCCATCATTTCCATGGTGAGGACCTTCGTATTCAGGCTGTCGGCCATACTTTTGCTGCCTCTCGTCTTCGGGACAGACGGCATATGGCTGTCCACCAGCGGGGCGGAATTCCTCTCGTTTTTCGTTACATTGTACTTTTTCATCACCAGGAGGAAGAAGTACCATTACGCGTAGGCGTGGGACTGTTTTGAATAATGTATACACCAGCAGGGGCGATTTGCCCCTGTTTTTTCGTGTTCGCAGGCCGTAGTGGCGCTTATCTGAAAATATGCTGAAAAAGTGCGACGATTCAACGCTTTCCGTACTGAAAAGAATACATAAAACAGGCATTTTGCCATTGAAATTTGAGTGGAAGTTCAGTAGAATTACAATAGTGCGTGCTATAAACATTTTTAGTTTTTTTGTTCTTCGCAACAATGATATCTCATAATCGTTGGTGGCACGCGACAAAGCGAACAAAGTGAAGTGAGGTGTAGTCTTGAAAAAATTTAAGGTAGTGATCAAACCGGAGAGGTGCAAAGGATGCGAACTGTGCATCACGGTATGCCCGAAGGACGTCCTCGCTCTGGATGAGAGCGGAGTGAACGATCAGGGTTACCATCCGGCTGCGGTAATAAACGAAGATGATTGTATTGGGTGCATCGGATGCAGCCTCATGTGTCCTGACTGCGCGATAGAAATCTACAAGATCGAAGGAGAAGAAGCAAATGAGTGAGAAAAGACTGATGAAGGGTAACGAAGCATTTGCGATCGCAGCGATCAGAGCCGGCTGCAGATTCTACTTCGGTTATCCTATTACACCACAGAACGAAATACCGGAATATATGTCCAGAGAGCTGGCGAAGGCAGGCGGACAGTTCCTCCAGGCAGAGAGTGAACTGGCAGCTGTCAACATGGCCTTCGGTGCTGCATGTGCCGGCGGCAGAGTCCTGCTCTCATCCTCATCCCCTGGCATCGCCCTGATGCAGGAAGGTATGTCATACATGGCATCTGTACAGGTGCCTGCCGTCATCCTCAACGTCATGAGAGGTGGCCCTGGTATCGGTACGATCCAGCCCGGACAGGCCGACTACAACCAGGTAACAAGAGGCGGCGGAAACGGTGACTACCACATCATCGTATACGCACCAAGCTCCATCCAGGAAGCCGTCGATATGATCGGCAAAGCCTACGATGTAGCAGAAGAATACATGAACCCTGTCATCATCGCCGTAGACGGCATGATCGGTCAGATGATGGAGCCTGTCGTGCTCCCACCTGACAGAGGCGGCATGGCAGAAGAAGAGATCGACGAGGCGAAGCCTTGGGCACTCACAGGACATAAGGATAAGAGAGACAGAAACGTCCTCAAGTCACTGCACCTGAAGCAGGACGAACTGGAAGACCTCATCAACGAATACTGGCCGAAGTTCGAGAAGGCAGAAAGAGAACTGGCAGACTACGAAGCCATCAACGTCGAGGGCGCTGATGTCGTATTCGTAGCATACGGATCCTCTGCAAGAGTCACCGTAGAGGCCATGGAGATCCTGGGCGAGAAGGGCATCAAGGCCGGTCTGATCAGACCGAAGACCCTCTGGCCGTTCCCGAACAAGGCATTCGACCTCATCGGCGATGACGTCAAGAAAGTTATTTCCGTCGAGCTCTCACAGGGCCAGATGATCTACGACGTTATGCTGGCACTCAAGGGCAGACATGAAGTCGACCTGATCAACAGAGTCGGCGGCATGCTCCTGAGCCCTGCAGAGATCGCAGAGAGAACGATAAAGATGATGGGAGGCGCAGAATAAATGGAACCTGTATTTGAAATCACAAAGGGAATGCGCGAAGACATCACGACGTATTGTCCCGGCTGTACACACGGTGTAGCGCATAGATTGATCATGGAAGCTCTCGAAGAGAAGGGAGCGCTTGGCAAAGCGATCGGAGTATCACCTGTAGGCTGCTCCATCGTAGCACACCAGTATATGAATGTTGACATGGTAGAGTCTGCCCACGGCAGAGCACCGGCTGTTGCTTCCGGCATCAAGAGGGTGCATCCGAACCACTACGTTTTCACATATCAGGGAGACGGAGACCTGGCATCCATCGGTACCGGGGAGATCGTGCACGCAGCCCACAGAGGCGAAAAGATCTGCACGTTCTTCATCAACAACGCGATCTACGGTATGACCGGCGGTCAGATGGCACCGACGTCACTTTTGGGACAGAAGACGACAACAAGCGTGGAAGGCCGTAAGAAAGAGATCAGCGGCAGCCCGCTTCGCATGGCAGAGCTCATCGCTACCATCGATGGCGCTGTATACGTGGAGAGAGTATCCCTCCATTCACCGGCAGCCGTAAGAAAGGCGAAGAAGGCTATTCTGAAGGCATTTGAAGTGCAGGAGCAGGGTCTGGGATTCGCATTCGTAGAATTCCTTTCCACTTGCCCGACGAACTGGGGAATCTCACCAGTCAAGTCACTGGAGTTCATCTCCGAGAAGATGATCCCGTACTATCCGGTGGGCAAGA
>CAMNNV010000109.1 GCA_946546075.1 uncultured Bacillota bacterium
CCTGTCGGAAGAGTTTTAGTAAACACTCCGGCTACATTCGGAAGCATGGGTGCTACAACAAACCTGACACCGGCTATGACACTGGGAAGCGGAAGCGCAGGATACGGAATCACATCCGATAACGTATCACCGGAGAATCTGGTCTACATCCGAAAGGTCGGATTCGGAGTCCGGGATATGCAGTCCGTTGATGCTAACATGTTTGGACGCACGGCATTGACAGACAGACCATCAAAGAGCATTGAAGATCTGAAACACAGAGAAGAGGTCCAGAATGTACAGCAGGTGCTCCGTGATATCATCAATAAGATCGACGGATTGACCGATAAATAACGAAAGCTATAATCCTAACGGAAAGGGAGGTATAACATTGGATATTCGTGAATTTTCAGAAAAACTGGCAGAAGCTACGAAAGACATGTCTCCTGAGGAAAGAGAAGCCCTTAAGAGAATGTTTGAAGGCGTAACGAGCCATATCGCAGAGAAGGAAGCGGCTCCTGCTCCTGCTCCTGCAGCTACTTATGCAGCACCAGCAGCATATGCAGCACCAGCAGCAGCACCAGTTGCCCCGACAGATCCAGGCTGGCAGCCTGACGGGCCGACACCAAGAATCCTGGCTCTTAAGGAGAACTACCGTAAGCAGGTTCCTTCCATTTCTACTTACCGTGCAAGAGCGGTAACGGAAGTTACGAAAGAGCATCCGGGAATGCCTAAGATCATCCTCAGAGCAAAGGCGTTCAGACGTTGCTGCGAAACAGCTCCACTGATCATCCAGGACAACGAGCTGATCGTAGGTAACCCTACAGGCGGCCCTCGTGTCGGCGCATTTGCACCTGATATCGCCTGGGAGTGGATGGAGGACGAACTGGAGACGATCGGAACAAGACCACAGGATCCGTTCTATATTTCAGAAGAAGACAAAAAGTACATCAGAGATGAGCTGATCCCATTCTGGAGAGGCAAATCCGTTGCTGAGCACTGCTATGACCAGTACAGAGAGTGCGGCGGCTGGGAACTGTCCGGAGAATCATACGTTTCAGACTGCTCATACCACGCAGAGAACGGTGGCGGCGACTCCAACCCTGGATACGACGTTATCCTCATGAAGAAGGGTATGCTGGACATCCAGAACGAGGCGAAGGCACATCTGGCAGAGCTGGATTACGCTAATCCTGATGACATTGATAAGATCTATTTCTACAAAGGCGTTATCGACACTACGGAAGGTGTCATGATCTACGCAAGAAGAATGTCAGAATATGCTGCACAGCTGGCAGCACAGTGCACAGATCCTGTACGTAAGCAGGAACTGATGAGAATTTCAGAAGTCAACCTGAAGGTTCCGGCAAGAAAGCCTGAGAACTTCTGGGAAGCAATCCAGTCTGTATGGACGATCGAATCACTGCTTCCAGTAGAAGAGAACCAGACAGGAATGTCCATCGGTCGTGTTGACCAGTACATGTACCCATTCTACAAGGCTGACATCGAATCCGGAAGAATGACACAGTACCAGGCATTTGAGCTGGCAAGCTGCATGCTCATCAAGATGTCTGAGATGATGTGGATCACAAGTGAAGGTGCTTCCAAGTTCTTCGCAGGTTATCAGCCATTCGTCAACATGTGCGTAGGCGGCGTTACTCGTAAGGGTGAGGATGCTACAAATGATCTGACTTATCTGCTGATGGATGCAGTTAGATTTACAAAGATCTATCAGCCATCACTGGCATGTCGTATCCACAACAAGTCACCTCAGAAGTACATGGAGAAGATCGTAGATGTAGTAAGAGCCGGAATGGGATTCCCTGCATGTCACTTCGACGATACACACATCAAGATGATGCTTGCTAAGGGCATCGATGTAGAAGACGCCAGAGACTACTGCCTGATGGGATGCGTAGAGCCGCAGAAGGCAGGAAGACTTTATCAGTGGACTTCCACATCATATACACAGTGGCCGATCGCTATCGAGCTTACACTGAACCACGGTGTTCCGCTCTGGTATGGTAAGCAGGTAACACCTGACCTCGGCGATCTGTGCAACTACAAGACATTTGAAGAATTCGACGCAGCAGTCAAGGCTACGATCTCATACATGACGAAGTGGACTTCCGTCATGACAGTGATCTCACAGAGAGTACACAGAGAACTTGCTCCGAAGCCACTGATGTCCATCATGTTCGAAGGATGTATGGAAAGCGGCCGCGGTGTAGAATCCGGTGGTGCAATGTACAACTTCGGTCCTGGTGTTGTATGGTCCGGACTGGCTACATATGCTGACTCCATGGCTGCTATCAAGAAGCTGGTATTCGACGACAAGAAATACACTCTTGATCAGCTGAACGAAGCTCTCAAGGCTGACTTCGTAGGATATGAGCAGGTACAGAAAGACTGCCTGGCTGCACCTAAATATGGTAACGATGATGACTATGCAGACTTCTTCTGCAACGACATCATTGACTTTACAGAGCATGAACATAAGAAGTACAAGACCTTATATTCAAGACTGTCACACGGAACACTGTCCATTTCCAACAATACACCGTTTGGACAGCTGACAGGCGCATCTGCTAACGGACGTAAGGCATGGACTCCGCTCTCCGATGGTATTTCACCAACACAGGGTGCGGACTACAAGGGCCCTACAGCAATCATCAAGTCCGTTTCCAAGATGGCAAACGACGACATGAACATCGGTCTGGTACACAACTTCAAGCTGATGCCTGGTATTCTGGATACTCCGGAAGGCGAACAGGGAATCATCACGCTGCTTAGAACAGCAAGTATGTTCGGTAACGGCGAAATGCAGTTCAACTACGTTAACAACGAAGACATGATCGCTGCACAGAAGGATCCGGACAGCTACAGAGACCTGGTAGTACGAGTAGCAGGATACTCCGCATTCTTCACAGAGCTGTGTAAGGATGTACAGGACGAGATCATCAGCCGTACAATGCTGACGAAGTTCTAAGAAACAACATAATCAATTACTAGCAGAATATACTTCAGGAGAAGCGCAACATGAGTGGCAAGAATGGAGATGTGATCGAACGTAGAGCGGTCATATTCGATATCCAAAAATATAATATGCACGACGGCCCGGGTGTCAGAACACTTGTATTTTTCAAGGGTTGTCCTTTGAGATGCAAATGGTGCGCGAATCCTGAAGGTATGCAGCGCAAACTTCAGGTCATGTTCAAAAAGGATGCGTGTGTCTCATGCGGCGCCTGCGTTCCTGTATGTCCTGTCGGAGTCCATCAGATGGGTCCGGAAGGGCACTATATAGACCGCAACGTCAACTGTGTGGGATGCAACGAATGTCTGGATGCATGCTTATACAACGCACTGGATATATGCGGAGAGACGAAAACTATCTCTGAACTGATGGAAATCGTCAGAGAAGATAAAGGCTTTTACGATGTATCCGGTGGCGGGCTTACACTCGGCGGCGGGGAATGTACCGCTCAGCCGGAAGCAGCACTTTCATTGCTGCAGGCAGCCAAGCAGGAGGGAATCAATACGGCCATCGAAACATGTGGTTACTGCAAGACAGAGACCATACTGAAGCTGGCAGAATTCGTTGATCTGTTCCTGTTTGATATCAAGCATTTCAACTCAGACCGACACAGCGAACTGACCGGAGTGCGCAATGAAACGATTCTTGACAACCTGAGTACCCTGCTGAAAGAACGTTATAACGTTAAAGTCAGGATGCCGATGCTCAAAGGAGTAAACGACAGTCAGGAAGAAATAAAGAACACCATGGAATTCCTCATGCCATACAAGGATATGAAGAATTTCAAGGGAATCGATCTGCTTCCATATCACAAGATGGGCGTCAACAAGTACGCACAGCTCGATATGGAATATGCGATCACAGATGAAGTGAAGCTGGAAGAGGAAGATCTGGACAGAATCGAAGGGTGGATCAAGGAATTTGATATACCCGTATCCGTCATAAGGCACTAAGAAACGAGCAGAAAGGTTAGATGATGAGCTTTTTTGGAGAAGGGAATCAACAACTGAATCGTGTGATCGAAGAATCAGTGCCCGGCAAGCAGGTGACGATAGCTCATGTTATCGCAGCGCCTGTTGAGGATATCTATGAGCGTCTGGGAATCGATAACCTGGGAGCCATCGGCATACTGACCCTGTCGCCTTACGAAACGGCGATCATCGCGGCAGATATAGCTACGAAGGCAGCGCAGGTGGAAATCGGTTTTCTGGATCGTTTCACAGGATCTGTCGTGATCGCAGGAGACGTTGACAGTGTTGAAACAGCCCTTGAAGCTGTCACACAGACGCTCCACGATCTGATGGACTTCACTACCGTTCAGGTGACCAAGACATGAGAAGAAAAATCATGGTCATCGGTGCCGGCAAATCAGGGAAGACTTCTCTGGTCAATGCCATCAACGACTATCACGGCCGCCTGAGGAAAACGCAGGATATGATATTCGGTAAGTACACCATCGACGTCCCTGGTTCGTACCTTGAGAACCCTTGGATGTACAA
>CAMNNV010000110.1 GCA_946546075.1 uncultured Bacillota bacterium
GTAATCTGCAGTATCCTTCTCTATGAACGCCCTGTTGGCGATCAGGTCTCTCATGAGGAACCGGTTGCCCGTCATCGTCACACCGAAGACAGAGCCCGGCATCACGAACATACCGCCGATCTTTTTGTCCAAAGACCATGGCTTGCCGACGCCCACGTGGTCGATGAGAGATCCGGAATTATATGGTGCGATGACTCCGACGGTAGTGATCCCGGAGTTCGCCATATTGGAAAGCGCGAAGTCGATGAGACGGTATCTTCCTCCGAACGGAATGGATGCCATCGTTCTCTTGTTGGTGAGACTCTCGAAATCTCCGCTGACATAATTTGCTGATATAAGTCCAATTGCTTTCATTTCTACGTCCCCCTTCCTAAATCGACAGGCATGCTTCGCCGTAAACGATCGTTTCGCCGTCCGGATCGCCGATCACTTCACCGTCCGGCACATCGACGCCTTCGTTGATGATGGCGTTGACGATTTTGCATCCTTTGCCTATGTGAGCATCCGGGAGCACGATGGACCGTTCGATCACCGTGTCCTCTCCGATCTCTGCGCCGGATCCTACGATCGAGCACTTGATCGTGCCGTTGATGTCGCAGCCGTTACTGATCAGGGACTCTTCGATATTTCCGTCAGGTCCTATGACAAGCGGCATGTGGGTATTGTTGTTGGAGTAGATCTTCATGTCATCGCTGAAGATGTGAAGGTCTGTCTCTTCCATCATCTCCATCTGGCTCTCGTAGTAACTGCTGATGGTACCTACGTCTCTCCAGTATCCCTTGAATCTGTAGGCGCTGAGTTTCTTGCCTTCGCCCAGGAGTTTCGGGATGATGTTCTTACCGAAATCGTGGTCGGAATCCTTATCTTCGTGGTCTTCGAGGAGAGCCTTCCTCAGGACTTTCCATGAGAAGATGTATACGCCCATGGATGCCAGATTGCTGTCAGGCTCTGCAGGCTTCTCCGTAAATTTGGTGATCGTGTCTTTTTCGTCTACGGACATGATACCGAATCTGCTTGCCTCTTCCATTGGCACTTCGATGACCGATACGGTAAGGTCTGATTCCGTATCCTCATGGTATTCCTGCATCGCTGCATAATCCATCTTGTAGATGTGGTCACCTGAAAGGATGAGCACATTATCCGGATCATACATGTCGATGAAGTCGATATTGTGGTAGATCGCATCGGCCGTACCTTCGTACCATTCACCGCCGCTCTGACTTGCGTATGGAGGCAGGATGTAGACACCGCCTTCAGCAACGTCCATGTCCCATGCTTCACCTGTAGAAACATATCTATTGAGAACCAGCGGTTTATACTGGATCAGGATGCCCACTGTATCGATACCTGAATTGACACAGTTCGACAGACTGAAATCGATGATCCTGTACTTACCACCAAATGAGACCGCAGGCTTAGCTATACTCTTCGTCAAAAGCCCTAATCTGCTGCCCTGCCCGCCGGCAAGCAGCATTGCTACACATTTTTTTCTCTTCATATCTGCCTCCTTCTGCCGAAAACCTTCGGCCAGAGAATCAAACTATAACTGCTTGGTGTTCCAGATCTCTTCTGCGTACTCCTTTATGGTCCTGTCGCTTGAGAAGAATCCGGATCTGGCTATATTTACAAGTGACATTTTGTTCCAGCGTTTCTTGTCATTGTAGATCGTATCGAGGTTCTCCCATGCCCTGTAGTAGGAATCAAAATCTCTCAGGACAAAGAATTCATCGTTATGCTGCAGCAGTGCGTCATAAATTCCCCAGAAGTCGCACCCACTTGCTGCGAAGGTGCCGTCCACGAGCTGATCCATCATCTTCTTGAGTCTAGGATCTCTGCCGCATTCTGCAATGGCTGAATACCCGCCGTTGACGTAGATATCCATGGCTTCATCCGATGTGAGACCGAATATCTCCATGTTCTCCGCTCCAACGAGCTGCTTGATCTCGACGTTGGCGCCATCGAGGGTACCAAGGGTGATGGCACCGTTCATCATGAACTTCATGTTACCCGTACCGCTGGCCTCTTTTCCTGCCGTAGATATCTGTTCGCTGATATCCGCTGCCGGATAGATGAGCTGTGCATTCGATACGCAGAAATTCTCGATGAATACTACTTTTATCTTTTCGTTCACATCAGGGTCGCCGTTTACGAGGTCCGCCACGCTGTTGATGAACTTTATGACTTCTTTAGCGAATCCGTACCCCTGGGCTGCCTTGGCCGCGAATATGAAGGTGTACTTGTTCATATCGAGAGACGGATCCTCTTTGAGCCTGTTATATGTATGGAGCACCTTCAGCGCATTCATGAGCTGACGCTTGTATCCGTGCAGTCTCTTGACCTGTACGTCGAAGATGGAGTCAGGATCGATATCGATGCCCTGCTGCTCTTTGATGTATGCAGCAAGTCTCACCTTGTTCTCGCGCTTTGAAGCGGCCAGTGCTTCAAGGAGATCAGCGTCTTCTGCATGCTCCTCCAGCGCACTGATTTTGCTCATGTCGGACTTCCAGTCGTCTCCGATCTTCTCTGAGATGATCTTCGCAAGCGACGGATTGGCCTGGATCAGGAATCTTCGGAAGCTGACACCATTCGTCTTGTTGTTGAACCTCTCAGGCTTCAGCGCAAAGAACTCCCGGAATACCGTTTCTTTGATGATGTCGCTGTGGAGCGCGGAAACGCCATTCGTCGAATGGCTGCCGATGATGGACAGATTCGCCATCTTCACTTCGTTGTCCCAAAGCACGGATGTGGCTTTCGCGACTTCCTGCCAGTTCTCCAGATCTTTCGGCAGGCTGTCCTGCCATCTCCTGTTGATCTCCTCGATGAACATGTACAGTCTCGGAAGAAGCGCCTTGAACTCCGTGATCGGCCACTTCTCAAGAGCTTCCGGAAGTACCGTATGGTTCGTAAAGGACAATGTCGCCTTCGTGATCTCCCAGGCGTCGTCCCACTCCAGCTGCTCTTCATCGACCAGCACACGCATCAGTTCCGGTATGCACATAGCCGGATGCGTATCGTTCGTATGCATGGATACCCTCTCCGGGAACTTGTCCCAGGCATCCGTACCGTATTTTTCTTTATAATCGTTTACGATGAGGCCTACGCCTGCAGCACAGAGGAAGTACTCCTGCCTGAGCCTGAGCTTCTTGCCCATGCCGTTGCTGTCATCGGGATAGAGGATGCTCGTGATCGCCTCGATCTCGCACTTCTTTTTCATGGCCTGGGCGTAATCTCCCTTGTTGAAGGCCTCCATATCGATCTCATCGTGAAGCGGCTGTGCATCCCACAGGTACAAAGTGTTCACGTCTTTGCCATCATAGCCGATGATCGGCACTTCGTACGGCACTGCCTTGATGCAGTCAGCACCCTTATGCTCGAATTCCAGTTTGCCGTTTCTGTAATAACGATCGACGTATCCTCCGAATCTGACCGTCACTGCCTTTGCAGGATTCGGTTTCTCCCATGGATATCCGTCGTCCAGCCATGCATCGGGAAGCTCCACCTGATAACCGTTCTCGATCTTCTGCTTGAAGAGTCCGAAATGGTAACGCAGTCCCATGCCGTCTCCTCTGATGCCTACCGCTGCCATGGAATCCATGAAGCAGGCTGCAAGCCTTCCAAGACCTCCGTTACCAAGGCCGGGATCCGGCTCCATCTCGCACATCTCATCGAAGCTGATCCCCAGCTCTTCAAGACCCTGCTCCACCTCATCTCTGATGCCCAGATTGATGAGGTAATTCTCCAGAAGTCTTCCTACCAGGAACTCCATGGAGAAATAAAAGACTTTCTTTTCCCCCATGGCGCCGGCTTCTTTTGAATTTCTGCGGATATCGACACCGATATCTCTTATCAGATCCACCAGTGCTTCATACTGCTCTGCTTTGCTGCATGAAGATACAGGCACGCCGTACTCCTCCATGACGGCCTTCTCATAAGCGTCAACGAATTCAGCTTTTGTCTTGATCATACTCATACCTACCTAACCTTTTTAATAACATTCCTCCGAGCACAGGCACCTTGACCTCTATGGAATAAGGCATGCCATGCATAGGCTCAGGTTCAGATGCTACAATCTCCAAATTGCATCTGCCGTTACCCCCGTATTTCGCGTCATCTGTGGAGAATATCTCCTCATATTCTCCTTCCTCCGGCACGCCGATCCTGAACTTGTCGAATGACTGAAGACCGACGTTCGCCACAACAAGAAGCTCCTCTTCCTGTTCAGCCCCGTCATACCTTAAATAACTGAGTATACCCTGCTCGTTATTGTCAGCGTCTATCCACTTGAAACCGTCCCAACTGTTCTCACATGACCAGAGGGCTTCGTGTTCTCTGTAGACAGCGTTGATATCTTTGATGTAATCCCTGTATTTCGCGTGGTTCTCATACCCCAGCATGAACCACTCCAGCTCCTCATATTCTCTCCACTCTATGAAAGGAGCGTTCTCATGTCCCATGAAGTTCAGTTTCTTGCCCGGATGCGTCATCTGCAAAAG
>CAMNNV010000111.1 GCA_946546075.1 uncultured Bacillota bacterium
GGGAGCCGTAGCCGGGACCATCGGGACGCTGCAGGCACTCGAAGCGATCAAGTACATGACAGGCGCCGGCGAACTGCTTACCGGGAAGATGCTCACCTTCGACGGGCTGACGATGAAATTCCGCACCGTGCCGTTCCCCAACAGAAGGAAAGGCTGCGAGGCGTGTGGATAAGAGGACTGACAGGGTGGTGAGTATATCCACCACACTTGCTTTTTGTCCGGCAGCGTGCGTATAATAAACCGGTATAAGCAAAGCGGCAGACCGGGGGCACCACTCTCTGTCGCTATAAAAAAATTAGTGCTGATTTATGAAAGAGAGGTAAAGAATGAAAACAGCATTGATGAGCGCGGGAAGGTATCCACGCGCAGGCGCCGGCATTCTGACAGATTTCAAGATGGTGAGGGCTCATGGTCTGTTTACCATGGGTCCAGGCACCGTTTTGGCTGCCCGGGAATCGACCGGCGTCACAGACACTTCAGTTATGACATCTGCGTTTCCGGGAGCACGATATAGCAATGATTGCACTGGCTTCTCCGGGACTTTCGGAGAGGTGACAGGCAATGAAAAAGAAAACATCCGTATTCAGTAACGGACTCATCTGGTTTGGCGCAGGGGTCTCCATCGCGGAGATCATCACAGGGACGTACATCGCATCACTGGGATTCACCCGAGGGATCGCTGCCATCGTGCTGGGACACATTATCGGCGGAGTGATGATGTTTGCCGCGGGCCTTATCGGTGGCCGGACGGGCAAAAGCGCCATGGAGACCGTCAAGATGAGTTTTGGCGAGAACGGCGGACGGTTTTTCTCGCTGCTAAACGTCATGCAGCTGGTGGGCTGGACGGCGATCATGATCTATGACGGAGCCCTGGCGGCGAACGGGATCATCAGCGCCGGGCACTGGCTTTGGGCGATCGTGATCGGAGCACTGATCCTGGTATGGCTCATGATCGGCATCACGAATCTGGGCAAGGTCAACACCGTCGCCATGTCGGCACTGTTCATCCTGAGCCTGATCCTGTTCAAAGTGATTTTCTTCGGTAATGGGACCGCGGCGGGAGTCGCACCTGACGGGATGACCTTTGGAGCTGCAGTGGAACTGAGCGTGGCGATGCCGCTTTCGTGGCTGCCACTCATCAGTGACTATACGCGTGAAGCGGCCAAGCCGGTGCAGGCGACGTTCACATCGGTAGCAGTATACGGCATCGTGAGCATTTTCATGTACACGATCGGTATGGGAGCGGTCATCTACACAGGTGAGTATGATATCGCGAAGATCATGATCGGAACAGGTCTGGGAATCGCCGGCCTTCTCATCGTCATCTTCTCGACCGTGACGACCACGTTCCTGGATGCGTACTCGGCAGGGGTATCTTCTGTCTCCATCTGGGGGAAAATCAATGAAAAGTGGGCGGCAATCACCGTAGCTGTCATTGGTACGATCTGCGCGATCCTTTTCCCGATGGACGATATTACAGGATTCCTGTACCTGATCGGATCCGTATTCGCACCGATGATCGCCATTCAGGTGGCGGACTACTACATCATGAAGAAGCCATCTTCGGAGAGGTCGTCAGCCAACGTGCGCAATCTGATCATCTGGGTGATCGGTTTCGTATTATATCGGATCCTGATGCACGTGGATATGGTCATTGGCAATACTTTGCCGGATATGATCATCACCGTGCTGATCTGTCTGGCGGCGGGCAAACTGCTGCCGGAATCTAAATAGTTGACTTGTTAAAAGAGGAGGAGAGAACGAATGTTAGGTGTAGCCGGCTACGAACAGTCTCAGGATTGCAAAGTGACTGTCATGCTGAAACAGCAGGGTGGCCTGAAGATCACGCTGAACAGCAAAATGGAGAAGATGTTCGGAGATCAGATCACGGCCAAGGCAAGAGAAGAGTTGGAGTCTCTCGGGGTAGAACACGCTGATGTTACGATCGATGATTTCAGCAGCCTCGATTTCGTGATACAGGCCAGGATAAGGACGGCAGTGAGAAGAGCAAGGAGTGATGAAGACGATGTATAAAATGAGAACCATGTTATTCTGCCCGGCGAACAAACCGAAGATGTACCTGAATGCGCCGGTATTCCGCCCGGACTGCATCCTCTTCGACCTGGAAGATGCCGTGGCCATGACAGAAAAAGACGCAGGGCGTGACCTTTTGTGCAAAGCTGTGGAGACGCTGGATTTCGGCGACTGCATGGTATTCGCCAGAGTGAACGGTACGGGAACGCCTTTCTTTGAGGAGGACGTGAGAGCCATCGTGCCGTCCGGCATCCGTTATATGAGACTCGCCATGTGCGACAGCCCGGATGATGTGGTAGTGCTGGACCAGCTGCTGACAGAAGTGGAGAAGGACTGCAGGATCGAAGAGGGAACGGTCAAGATCCAGTGTTCCATCGAGACCGCCAAAGGTGTGCTCAACGCCAGAGACACGGTCAAGGCCAGCGACAGAGTCATTTCCCTGTCCTTCGGTGCAGAGGACTACACCAACTCCATGGGTACCGTAAGAACGAGAGACGGCAACGAACTTTCCTATGCCAGGACGTATCTGCCGGTAGTGGCTGCAGAAGCGGGGATCACGGCAGTAGATACGGTGTGGTCAAACTACAAGGATGAAGAAGGATTCGCAGAGGAAGTGAAGTGGGCGAAGACCCTCGGATTCACCGGCAAATCCTGCATCCATCCGTCCCAGATCAATATAGCCCACAAGCTCCTGAGCCCGACGGAAGAAGAGATCGAGCATGCACAGCGCGTGATCGATGCCGAGAAGGAAGCCTCAGCGGCAGGCATTGGCGTATTCACCGTCGACAACAAGATGGTGGACTACCCGATCATCAATAAAGCAAGAAGGATACTCATACAGAGCGGGAGGCTGGAGAAATGAAATTACAAAAGAACCAGATAGGAAGAGACGTCCCCGAGCATGTTGAGCAGATGGGCGATGTCAAGCCATATATACGCAGCGGCAAAAGAAGAGAAAATTACGTGACGGAACGGGATAAGGTCTTCACCGGCAAAGTGGCCGCATCCCTCCAGGAGGCCATCATCAAATCCGGCCTCAAGGACGGCATGACCATTTCATTCCACCACCACCTCAGAGCAGGTGACATGGTGCTCCCAAAGGTGATGGCAGCCATCGATGAGCTGGGGATCAAGGATCTGACGATCTGTGCCTCATCCCTCACCAGTTCCCATGAATGCCTCATCGATTACATCAAAAAAGGCGTCGTCACCGGCCTGCAGACCAGTGGGATGCGAGGAGAGCTGGGCAAGGCCGTCTCCCGCGGGATCCTCGAAGAAGCCGTAGTATTCCGGACTCACGGCGGCAGAGCCAGAGCCATCCAAAACGGTGACGTCGTCATCGACGTTGCGTTCATCGCCGCTTCATGCTGCGATGATATGGGAAACATGAACGGCCAGTACGGCCCGTCAGCCTTTGGATCCATGGGATATGCCATGGTAGACGCCCGCTACGCGAAAAAGGTCGTGGCGGTGACGGATAATCTCGTGGGCTTTCCGGCGTACCCGATCAGCATCCCGCAGACTCTCGTGGACATCGTGGCCGTCATCGATCAGATCGGCGACCCGGAACTCATGGGACAGGGCGCAACGCGAAAAACGAACAACCCGGTGGAGCTTGCTATCGCAGATTATGCCAGCAAGGTCCTCATCGCCTCCGGTCTGATCAAGGACGGGTTCTCCTATCAGGCGGGAACCGGCGGCATCAGCCTGGCGGTCATCCGCTTCCTGAGAGATTACATGAAAGAAAATCACATCCGTGGATCCTTTGGTTCCGGCGGCATAACGTCAACGATGGTAGAACTTCTGGACGAAGACCTCTTCGTGGGGCTTCTCGACGTTCAGACCTTTGACAAAGGCGCCGTAGAGTCGATCCGCGATAACCCGGCCCATATCGAGATGGATGCCGGTACCTACGCAGATCCGCTCACAAAGGGCTGCGTTACCAACAATCTCGACATCATGATCCTCTCCGCAACGGAAGTGGACGTGAACTTCAACGTCAACGTGCTCACCGCATCCAACGGTAACGTCATGGGCGCTTTGGGCGGTCATCCGGACACTGCGGCAGGTGCAAAACTTGCGATCGTGGTCTGCCCGCTGACGAGAAAAAGACTTCCGATCGTGGTGGACGAGGTAACGACGATCTGTACGCCTGGACCTAGCGTAGACGTGGTGGTCACAGAGCGCGGCGTGGCCGTCAACCCGGATAACCCGATGCTCAAAGCCGAACTGGTGAAGGCGGGACTTCCTGTCTGCGAGATCGAAGAACTCAGAGACAAGGCCTATGCCATTACCGGCAAGCCGCAGCCGCCGAAGTACAGCGACAACGTCGTAGGCGTCGTGGAATACAGAGACGGTACCGTCATCGACATGATCAAGAACGTGATCGACTGATTTTAGATAGTGTTGTAATAGGAGGGTGACGCAT
>CAMNNV010000112.1 GCA_946546075.1 uncultured Bacillota bacterium
AAGAAGATCCGGGAGGAATTCGATGTGTGAACTGCTGGGGATCAGTTCCCGGGAAAAGTATGAACTGAATGATCTGCTGGAGGAGTTCTATTCTCACAGCGATATACATAAACACGGGTGGGGGCTGGCTGTCTTCCGGGGCAGCAGCGCTTACGCAGAAAAGGAGCCGGTCCAGGCGAGCGAAAGCGAGTATCTGAAGCGGCGTTTGTCGTGCCCGATCATTGAAGACGATATCCTGGCCCACATACGCTACGCGACCGTGGGACGCATGGATTACTGCAACTGCCATCCATTCATCATGGCGGACAGCAGCGGCAGGTCCTGGACCATGATCCACAACGGGTCTTTCTTTAACGGAGGCAGACTGGAGCCCTATAAGGCGCAACAGGCGGGGACCACGGACAGCGAAAGGCTCATGATGTGCATCATCGACGAGATGAACGAGGCCGTGAGAGAAAAGGGCGGAGCACTGTCCTTTGAGGAACGTTTCGCGGTGCTGGACAAACTCATCTGCGAGCTGTCGGATGATAACAAGATCAACATGATCCTCTACGACGGGGAGTACATGTACGCCCACATCAACCGCAGAAGGTCGCTGCATATCCTCGAGTCTGAAGGCCGCGTCATCATCGCCACGAAACCTGTGGCAGATGGGAACTGGGAAGAGCTCCCGGTGAACCGCATCCATGCGTATAAGGACGGCACGAAGGTGGCGGAAGGCACCATCCACGACCACATATTCCGTGACAGAGATCACGATTACGAAACATTCCTGTCAGAGCATGCAGACTTGTAGGAGGAGCGACGTGAAAAAAATTCTGGTAAGTGAATGCCTCTATGGCGGAAGAGCCGTAAGATACGACGGCAAGCTGATCCCGGAGACGGACCCCATATTCCTCAAGTGGAAGGAAGAGGGGCGGCTGATACCCGTATGTCCTGAAGTCTTCGGAGGACTTCCCACACCGCGCATCGATTCCCAAAGGGTGGGAGAGCGCGTCGTCATGCGGGATGGCACCGATGTGACGAAGGAGTACCGGCTGGGCGCCGAGGAAGCCCTGCGGCTCGCTTTGGAAAACGACGTGGCCTTTGCGATCATGAAGCAGAAGAGCCCATCCTGCGGGAGCAAGATCATATACGATGGGACGTTCTCCGGCAGGAAAGTGCCGGGGCAGGGAGTCGCCGCGGAACTTTTGCGAAAGCACGAAATAAAGGTCTTCGGAGAGGAAGACCTTCAGGAAGCCGCCGAATATCTGGCGTCAATAGAATAGATTTTAGTAAACAGGTAGGAGCATTCTGCGAAATACCTGTTTTAATTTGTCGCTGTTTGCGATATCGGACTCAAAAGACCATGTGATCTCGCTGTCTTTGACGCGTCTTCCCGGGATTTCCTCGATAGGAAAAGATCTATAATCACTGAGCCGTTTTAGTGAATCTGTGGAATAGGTCTCAATATGAAAAGCACCGAAATGCTCATGGATGGTGATACCTCCAAGCAGGTTCGGAATCTTTATATCAGAAAAGTAAGTTTCTCTGTAGGGCATCGATCCATGACCATCGGGCAGTATGGTAACAAGATCATCGTATCGGTAGGGTAAACCGAAAGCTTCAGACATGTTTCCGAGTTTCACTTCAGAGTTGGAGCGCATCATGAGGTTTCCCTTTGTCGGGTATTTAAGATTCTGTGCATAGAATGGGTTAGGGCTGTAAGAAGCATCTATCCACTCATTCTGTTCCTTTGAAAAGAGTATCCTGGTAAGATCAAGACCTGCGTCGTTGAACCTGGACATTCTATTATGAAATACGATGCGTTCTCTAGCATCTTTTGATCGATCCAGGGCCAGCTGCAGACGTTTGACATCATTTTGCATCAAATGGATGGATCGTTCCAGAAACTCTTTCCTTGCAAGAGCGTACACAAGATCCATATCGTCCGTTATGTTTGTTTCTGAATCTGAAGACTGTAGTACATATCCAAAATGAGTTCCTTCTTTTCGGATATGTATTCGAAGTTTCCCGTCTTCCACAATAGCAAGTTCTTTTTTTAGATCAAGCACATGGTCTGAAACAGTATGGATCATTGATGCTGTGGATACTAACAGAAAGTCGATCAAACTTAATTGAAGAGATAAAGATGGATTTCGTACAGTATCTCTTGCTGTCCGTATATTGTTGAGCATAATATATACCTCCTATCTGTAGACATATCAATGATATAATGGAAAAATATTACAGTCAAGAGGAAAATGGATATAATTGGCAAATAAATAATACGATATTTCAGCAGCCGTACCAAAAAATATTATTGCAGCCTAAGAATGGCGAAAAACGACCAGAAATTTCTCCGATCGTTATAGTTTGGTAATTAGATAAGTGTTTTGGACCAAAAAGTATCAAGACTAAAAAGATATGGCGAGATTTACCCCGATTTGCTGGATGCAGTGTGGCATACTTACCATAATTAACGAGTGTGAATAATAATTGGCGAAATATTACCAGGATTATTATTTGAGATGTGTTTTTGGCAGGCAGTCATCGATCATTAGTATGGGACCTGTGGAAGAACGTACCCCATCAGAATGTCAGCACGTGTTTGCCGCTTTGCATGAGTTGTGTAAGCTTCTCGCCCCAGCGGATGACTTCGATTCCTTCCGCTTCCAGATCGGATGTGATTCCCAGATTCACGGCGCAGCTAAGGCATGCGGAGAATTCCACGCCGGCCTGACGGGCAAGGGCAGCCTTCGCTCTTACCGATTCGCTCTCCAGGTACAGTTTCTGTGCAGACCCCCAAAGCACGACGGTCACTTTGTCCCACCAGTGGTTCAGCAGGGCGTTGCGGGTGTACATGAGGATCATGTTTTCAGCGGTATCGATCTCGCCTGTTGTCCAGAACAGATGGAGATGTCTTTCGCCGACTTCTTCGATATTTTGGAATGACATAGCCTGCCTCCTTTAATACTTAACAATGTATTTATTCGACGAAAACGGAATCTTTTAGATAGCACCCCGTTTCGCCATTGATCTCGTACGTGTCAAAGACGCCTTCCACCGTGACTTCCGTACCGCCCTCCGGATATACATCAGGGATCTCGGTAAGGTCGAACTGTATTCCCTGGGCGCAGCACTGGGTGGCGTCCTCTATGATGCATGTGTGGATGATCTTTTCCTGGGCTTCATCGTACATGGCCGTGAAAAGGCCGCGCATCTTTATGGTCTTACCCACGTAATCTTCCGGTGTGTAGACCATATTGTACACTTCCGAGTAGACCATGGTGGCCGACATCTTCGTCAGATCCACGTCTGAAGAAGGTGATCCGCCGCACCCGGACATGGCACCCATCATCATTATGCAAAGTATCACTGCTGCTATCTTTTTCATCCCGTCTCCTTCGTTATATATCGAGGGAATCCATTATACCGCGGATCCCGGAGCGCTCATAGATTTTTTGTAATAAACGAGCTCGTCCTGTATGATCTCGTCGATGGCCCTCATGCGCGATGAGCAGACGCCTGTAGAGCACCGCCGGCTCAGGTCTTCTGTCGGCGCTCTTGCCGCCGTATATGTTGCCCAGAGCCATAGCGATCATGATGGTGGCGATGATGATGGTCCACACGATCTGTGACGACGAAAAAAACGGTGCCAGTAATCTGCTGGCCTCCAGTTCCACAGCCATTATCGCCATACCCGAGAAGAATTCAGTTATATATAGGTAAAATTTGTTCTTTAACATGGGCTTATTATATCACATCTGACGCATCAGCAAAGCCTCCAGCTGCTCGCAGTCAGAGACGATGGTCTCCGCTCCCAGGTCTTCCAGGAATCTGTGGCTCCGGAATCCCCAATCCACCATGATGAGGTCGAGTCCGGAATTCTCCGCCGTTTCCATGTCCACTTCGGAGTCACCGATGTATACCGCGTCTTCCGCAGAGACTCCCAGTTCCTTCAGGGCAGCCAGGACCATATCCGGCTCAGGCTTCCTGCGGATACCGATCTGTTCGCCTGTAGCATGGCTGAAGCCTCCGGGGAAGTATTCCAGGCAAAGCTCCTGCACAGCAGGGTCCGGTTTGTTGGAAACGACGGCGGTGAGGATCCCTGCATCCTTCAACTTGCTGAGCAGCTCCGGAATGCCGGGAAAAGGACCCGTCTTGATATCACAGTGAGCCGCATAATACGGTTTGTAAAACTGCAGGATCTCTTCTGCAGTTTTTTTGTCTTCTTCAGAAGATGCGTTCGAGTCGATCGCCAGGAGCCCTTCGAATCCCACGCCATTCTCAGCTGCCAGCGCCCGCATGATCGCCGAGAGCGCCCCACTCCCAAAGAAAGCGCACGTCTCCTCCGCAGAGAAATCGTGCCGGTGCCCGAACTTCTCAAGCGCAAAGTTGAGAGCATCCCTCAGATCCTCGATCGTATCCAGTATCGTGCCGTCCATATC
>CAMNNV010000113.1 GCA_946546075.1 uncultured Bacillota bacterium
TCAAGAGCACGGACCTGGTCAGTGAAAACGGGCTCATCGAAGGGCGCACCTACCACCCTGCTTTTCGCCAGCTGGTGGAGGGACAGATCGCAAGGGAATCCATCGAGGAGCAGCTCGCTTTACCGGAGGTGAAAGAAGCCCTGCGCCCCGGAGGGAAACTCACATTCCTTTGCAGCCCCGCATCCTTTAATAATCTGATCGGGCATAAAGCATGCAACCGCAGACACTTTGAAGATTCATATCCTGATATAGACATCACTTATGAAAACGACAGCGAAGTTGAAGAAGGACGTTATTTTGTGTTAGTATAGAGCATCAAAAACGTTAGGAGAAGAACACTATGAGAGCAGTTGTAACAGTAATCGGAAAAGACGATATCGGCATCCTGGCCAAGGTCAGCACTGCCTGTGCAGAGAAGATGGTTAGCGTAGATGAAGTGACCCAGTCCATCCTTGAGGACTATTTCTGTCTCATCATGCTGGTGGGCATCGACAGGATGACGTGCTCCATCGAAGAGCTGCAGCAGAACATACAGGGCAAGGTCCCTGACATGACCGTCCACGTCATGCACGAAGATATCTTTGATTCTATGCACCGGATCTAATGGAGGTGGCCCACTGTGATAAATACCAGAGACATTATAGAAACCATCACCATGATCCAGGAGGAGAATCTCGATATCAGGACTATTACCATGGGGATTTCTCTCCTCGACTGCGCTGACAGCGATATCGACCGTTCCTGCGAGAAGGTCTATAAAAAAATCAAAAGGCTTGCCGGCACCCTCGTGCCTACCGGCATCGCCATCGAAAAGAAGTACGGCATCCCTATCGTAAACAAAAGAGTGGCGGTCACTCCGATCTCCATGCTGGTGGCTGTATCCGGCGGAGATCCTGTGAAATATGCCCTTACCCTTGACCGGGTAGCAAAAGAAATCGGCGTCAACTTCATCGGCGGCTTCTCGGCTCTCGTACAAAAAGGTTTCTCGGCAGGCGACAGAGAGCTGATCGATTCCATCCCACGTGCGCTGGCACAGACGGATCTCGTATGCTCCTCTGTAAATGTGGGCTCCACCAAAGCAGGCATCAACATGGATGCCGTGAAGCTCATGGGCCAAAAGGTGAGAGAAGCTGCGGAACTTACGAAGGATAATCAGTGCATGGGTCCTGCCAAGCTCGTTGTCTTCTGCAATGCTCCCGAAGACAATCCATTCATGGCCGGAGCATTCCACGGACCGGGCGAGCCTGACTGCGTGCTCAACGTTGGCGTTTCCGGGCCGGGCGTTGTCAGGGCAGCACTGGCTAAGATGCCAAAGGATGCTCCCCTCAACGAAGTGGCTGATCTGATCAAGAGAACGGCATTCAAGATCACCAGGATGGGACAGCTTGTGGGAAGCGAAGCATCCAAGATGCTGGGCGTACCATTCGGCATCATCGACCTTTCTCTGGCTCCGACACCTGCCATCGGCGACTCCGTCGCTTATATACTCGAAGAGATCGGACTTGAGCAGTGCGGTACGCATGGTACCACCGCTGCACTTGCCATGCTCAACGATGCCGTCAAAAAAGGCGGTGTCATGGCATCCTCAACGGTCGGTGGATTATCTGGAGCCTTCATCCCTGTATCCGAAGACGCCGGCATGATCAATGCTGCTGCAAACGGCACGCTCACCCTGGAGAAGCTCGAAGCCATGACGGCAGTCTGCTCGGTAGGCCTCGATATGATCGTGCTTCCGGGAGATACTCCTGCTGAGACTATATCCGCCATCATCGCAGATGAAGCAGCCATCGGCATGGTAAATTCCAAGACTACAGCAGTGAGAGTGATCCCTGCGATCGGATACGAAGAAGGACAGATGCTCGATTTCGGAGGTCTCCTTGGCAAGGGACCTATCATGAAAATAAATGATAAATCATCGTCCGTTATGATCGAGAGAGGAGGAAGGATCCCTGCACCTATGCAGAGTCTGAAGAATTGATATGTTCAACAGGTCGGATATAAGAAGAAACGAATCAATGCTCACCGGATACTTTGCTCGCAAAGGATATGACTGGTGGTGGCACTCCCTTACTGCAATTGACCACGAGACGGGTGAAGAGAAGCCGTTTTTCATCGAGTTCTTCACCTGCAACCCTGCACTTGGCGGGGATGAAGCGATCCTGGGACAGCTTCCCGAAAACCAGGAAGCCGGTATCAAGCCTTCTTACCTGATGGTAAAGGTAGGCTGCTGGGGCGAGCCGCATCTGCAGCTGCACAGATTCATACCATGGAATGAAGTGGAGCTTCGCGGATCAGCGCCATTCAGCATCAAGGCCCACGACTGCTACTGCAGCGACACTGTGATCAAAGGCAGCGTTTCGATATCCGAAAAAGATGCTGCTGCACACCCTGAATGGATGTGCGATGCGGGAGAAATGACCTTCAGCCTGATTGCCGACAAAAAGATCACCTACAATGTCGGATATGGGGCAAGTTCCCCTCTCAGGACACTGCAGGCATTCGAAATGTTCTGGCACGTAGAGGGCATGAAGACCGCGTACACCGGTACCATCACCCTTAACGGCAGACAGTACGATGTGACACCGGAAACTTGCTTTGGATATGCCGACAAGAACTGGGGACGCAACTTCACGTCACCTTGGCTGTGGCTCTCCTCCTGCGACATGGTGAGCAACCTCACAGGAAAGCGCCTCGAAAACAGCGCCTTCGACGTTGGCGGCGGCAAACCGAAGGTTTACTTCGTCCCACTCAACCGAAAACTCCTGGGCTGCATCTACTACGAAGGGGAACAGTATGAATTCAACTTCTCCAAGCCGTGGCTCAGATCCCATACGCTCTTCAAGAGCTATGAGACGGAGACCCAGGTCATCTGGGAGCTCCGCCAGGAAAACTCAGATGTGGTGATGGAGACACATATCACCTGCGAAAAGAAGGACATGCTTCTCATAAACTACGAATCCCCTGATGGAGCCAAGCGCCACAACAAACTCTGGAATGGAGGAAACGGCAAAGGCAACATCAAGCTCTACCGCAAAACAAACGGCGGCCTTCGCCTGCTGGACGATATCAGCGTAGGCCACGTGGGATGCGAGTACGGGGAGTATTGCTAAACGACGCACCCGGGGACAGTCTGAACTGCAGGCTGTCCCCTTTTTTGGTTGTTCTTAGTCCTTCCGAAAGTTCTTGCGGCTCGGATCTGGAGGCACATGTTTCTTCAGATATACGGCTTGACGTTGTTCAAAAGGAATTCTCTTATCTTTTTGTTCTTCCTGATGTCGGAAGGATATGTAAGCAGCAGTTTCCCCGGTTCGACTAAACCACTGCTCGTGTATGCCATTATCTTCTCGCTATTTTTGATTCTGTATTCTTCCTTGTCTATAAGTCCAAAATGTTCGTGGATCATTAATGTACCGTCTGCCAGAATGACGACGAAATCAGGGTAATAGTCTTTGTATCTTCGGCCATTTCTCACATATGATCCCGGTATATCTCCTAACTCAGTTACGTCTACTACTAGTTTCATCTCATAAAAGTACGGTATCATAAGTTCCTCGTAGATATTACCTATTATTTGCTCAGAAAGTGTCCTGACTCTGATGCCGCAGTTTGTTTCAAACCGCAGATCCTCACGATAATAAGGGTTTTGGCTCTGACGGTCAGCTAGAGGTATGTCTGTCTTCGAAGATATGATCCCATTCGGATCTATCCAGGTATCCGCATATCTGTTTATAATACGATTTTCTGGCTCCTCGTGTACACTGATCGATTCAAGTGCGTTGATGGTTTCTGAAATGGATTTAAATTGTTTGTCCAACTGATCGATCTTGAGCCTGAGATACTCCCGCCTTACCAATTCCCGAGCTCTCTTCTTATCCTTCGTCAAACTCCTTCGCTTATTATTTTTTTCTTCACATAAATAGGTTTTATTCGGCTTCCGCATCAAAACTATTCTACCTTCTTCGATTCCATCATATTCTTCCCGGAAAACATCAAGCATATGTTTGATCTGTGTTTTCATTAAATCCAGCCTGGTTACCAAGTCTCTCATATCCGCCTCCTTGTTTCCCATATTTTACCATACAGGGAATAGATGTCAACATTTTCCTGTATTTAAATTCCAATCAACAGGTGTGCCTCTTTATGTAACGGTAAAAGGTAGCACTAAGCCGGATTTTAGACGCGGCTTTCTACCTGAGCTTTCGTATATCGTCCTCTAGGTAGAAAATCTTGCTTTCAGTTCTTAGTTTTTCTACCTGCACCTTCGGATATCGCCTTCCAGGTAGAAAATCTTGCTCTCAGCGCTTAGTCTTTCTACCTGTACCCTCGGATATTGCCTCCCAGGTAGAAAACACCTGCTCTCAGTACAGACTTTTTCTACCTGCACCCTCAGATATCGCCTCCCAGGTAG
>CAMNNV010000114.1 GCA_946546075.1 uncultured Bacillota bacterium
TATATCCCTGTCCGTCAAACTGCGTAAGGTCTTCGTCCGTGAGGTCATGCCCCTGTTTGAGGTGTATATCCGTATGAGGAACTTTATAGAGCTCGCAAAGCTGTGAAAACCTGTGTCCGAAGCTTCCTCCGTCTACCACGATCACCTTATCCCTTTCATCAAAAAGATTGACGACTACGGACTCCATGGCAGCTGTGCCGGAACCCGTCAGGAACACGACCCTTGAGTCTTCCCCTGACTTTGCAAATTTTTTGATCAGAGCTTCGTTTTCCAGCATCAGTTCTGAGAATTCTGATGTTCTGAAATATGGGACCTGTTCTGCTCCTATCGCTCTTACTTCTTCTGATGACTGTACGGGACCTACCGTAAAGTTGATCATTGGTTTTCCTTCTCGCTGTGCTCTCATTATACCCTCCTGTTTACTTACTATTTCATTATCTTGGCCCAATTGCAGACCTTCTCGAAACCTACTCCGTAATGCATGCGTGTTGCCGAAGGAATGTAGAAGAATGAGAAGACATCCTTACCTTCATCGCGCAGCTCTTTGCATAATGCAGCAAGGGTTCCTTTGGAATAACCTTTGCCTCTGTATTCCGGCGCTGATATTACTCCACCGATCACTGCAAGCTCCGGCAGCTCTGCATACGTGCCTGCATGGCAGATGATCCTGTTATCATTTTCGGGATCTCTCAATATATAATTTCTTCCAAAGTCGTTCTGTTTTCTCTCGGAAAATTGTGTGAAGAGGGAGTCGTATCCGTATGGTTTCCCGATTCCTTCATCTTCTGCTACGATGGAGACGATCTCAGGCAGTTCTTCAAGTGGTGCGGAATATGCATCTTCATAATACTCATCTGTGAGTGTTCCAAGCTGTCCAACGATACCAAGTTCCTGCTCGAAATCAGGGAAATAGGCCTTTAATTTGTCTATCAGCTCTTCTGCGCCAAATATCTTGTCAGCTCCGTTCTCCTTAAAGAACTCCGCAGCCTCCCTGGCATCGAGATCAAGATCCTTGCTGTAGATCTGGAATCCTCCGTAATACTCTGTGATCACCGCACAGATATCATCATCTCTATATTGTATCCACGCCTTGAATACATCTCCGTCCAGCGGGTATTTCTTAAGATCTATGAAAATATAGAGACACTTGCCGTAATCTCTGCCGATATATTCATATATCTTGTCCTTATCCGATTCTTTGCAGCTTATGATCATCTGAAGATCCTCCTATCGATAAATGATGCGAATCATCTGTTACTATACATCTTCTCGTAATATTCCTGATACTCACCGCTGATGATTTCTTCCCACCAGCTGCGGTTATCAAGATACCACTGGATCGTCTGTCTGATCCCGTCATCGAACTTCGTGTCAGGCAGCCATCCCAGTTCTGCATGGATCTTGGCAGGATCGATGGCGTATCTCAGATCGTGACCCTTCCTGTCTCCTACGAAGGTGATCAGGCTCTCCGGTTTGCCTACCTGTCTCAGGATCGTCTTGACCACGTCCAGGTTGCTCTTCTCGTTATGTCCGCCGATATTGTAGACTTCTCCTACCTTGCCATCGTGTATGATCATGTCGATGGCCTTGCAGTGATCTTCTACGTAAAGCCAGTCACGTACATTTTCACCTGTGCCGTATACAGGAAGCGGCTCGTCTGCCAATGCATTCTTGATCATGAGCGGGATCAGTTTCTCTGGGAACTGATACGGGCCATAGTTGTTGGAGCATCTGCTGATGGTAACAGGCAGACCGTAAGTCCTATGATAAGCCATGACCAAAAGGTCTGCGGATGCCTTTGATGCAGAGTATGGACTCGAAGCTGTAAGTGGCATATCTTCTGTGAAGAATAGATCCGGTCTGTCAAGCGGCAGATCTCCGTACACTTCATCAGTACCTACCTGATGGAATCTGCCGACACCGTACTCTCTTGATGCATCCATGAGGACCTGCGTTCCCAGGATATTTGTCCTGAGGAAGACGCCCGGATCTTCGATGGAACGGTCTACGTGAGACTCTGCTGCAAAATTGACTACTACATCGAACTTCTCTTCTTCAAAGAGCTTGAACACCAGCTCTCTGTCCGTCACATCACCTTTGACGAACTTGAAGTGATCATTTGCCATAGCCGGATCCAGTGTTTTCATGTTGCCACAGTACGTCAGGCAGTCCAGACAAACCACATCGTAATCAGGATGTTTGTCCAGCATGTAGAATATGAAATTCGATCCTATGAATCCGGCACCGCCGGTCACCAGTACTTTCATTATGCTCTCCTCGTTATATGTTCCAGATCAGCACTGTTTTGCCTAATCTCTTGTGTATATCCGTCTCAAACGCATTGCTGATATCTTTGATTTCATTGATCTCCACCTTGGAGCCTACGATGCTCTCCAGATAGTTGATGATATCCGGATTCTCTTCGTACAGTTTCAGAAGTCCCTCATAGTCGGATCTGCCGCTCCTGCTGCTGCCGAAGAATCTCAGTCCCTTCTCCAGTATCATTCTGGTATTCAAAGGTACCAGGTCTTCTGATACCCCAAGGATACTGATGGTCCCCTCCGGGTGGATGTAGTCGATGATCTGATTGATGGCCTGCCCTGATACGACGTTTCCTACACATTCAAAGGCATGGTCTACTCTCATGTCCTCCGGGATCTCCGAGCAAAGATATGTGCCGTCTGCAAACGTAAAGTCCTGCAGTTTATATTCATCGATACCGAAGATGTATACCTTCGCATCCGGGAGGCACTTCTTCAGTATCAGGGATGTGATGAATCCCAGATTACCATCTCCCCACACGCCGAAGACATTTCGTCTCTCGTGGGAGAACCGGATCATCCTTTGGACGGCATGATAGCTGACGCTCACCAGTTCTGTGAAGGCTGCCACATATGGATCGATCCCTGCAGGGAGTTTGACGAATCTGTCGGCAGGACCGATGACGAACTCCTGCATGAGGCCATCCATGCTGCTTGCCCTGAATTTGCTGCTCCTCAGGTAGTTCTCTGCGATGATATCATCCTTCTCTGTCGGGAAGTTCGGTATCATCACCACCTCATCTCCTACGCTGAATGTTCCTGTAGGGTCTGCGACCACTTCCCCGATACCTTCATGGAGCAGAGCCATCGGGAACTTCTTCTTGAGAACTTCCTCCGGTCTCGTCCCCTGATAGTATCTCTGGTCTGCATGGCATATGGACAGATACTTCGGTCTCACAATCACGCTGCTGCTGTCTAGTTCTATATCCACGAAGGTCTCTTCGAACTGTCTCGGAGAGACGATCTGATATACCTTATTTAACATTTCCTTCTCCTCTTACTATAGCCTCTGCAACTACCAGGTCGTGTGGATAGGTGATCTTGATATTCGATACTTCACCTTTGACGAGTTTCACAGGGATGCCCTTTGTCACAAGGATCTTGCAAGCATCGGTGAGGATCCCCTTCTCTTCCTCTGTGAGGCTGTTATACGTATCTCTCAGTTTCAGCGCCCTGAAGGACTGTGGAGTCTGACCCTGATACATGATGGATCTGTCAGGGATGCTGCTGATCGTCTCGTTGTCTTTTCCCTCTACGATGGTGTCCGTGGCCGGGATAACGGTATCTGTCGCACCGAACTCCAGTGCCGCATCGATGTTGTCCTCTATGATGCGATGTGTGATGAACGGGCGCACGGAATCATGCGTAACGATGATCGTGTCTTCATCGATACCATGTGCTTCTTCGATATATTTGATGCTGTTCATGACCGTTTCATTTCTGACTGCGCCGCCTTCGATCACTGCGATCCTGTCCGTTTCGCCGATGAACTTCCTGACGATATCTTTCGTGTAGCTTACCCACTGAGACGGGCAGAGAACGATGATTTCCTCAAATCTGGGATTGATCATGAACTTCTCGATCGTATGGATGATGATCGGCTTCTCACCGATCGTGATGAACTGTTTCGGTTTCTCTACGTTTCCCATCCTGGAGCCTACGCCGCCGGCCAGGATAACGCCGTAAATATTAGTTCCCATGCTTTTGCTTTCTCCTCCTTGCTACTATGATTATACCAAATAATATCAGTCCTGTAATGGTAAGTATTATTCCTATATTCCCATATGGTGTCTTATATTTCAGCACGATGTCGTGATGTCCTGCAGCTACCTGCGCTCCCGTGAATGTTGAATCCACACTGGAGAGTTTCTCCACCTTGTCGCCATCCACATAGATGCTCCATCCACTCTCTTTGAGAAGTGAGAGGAACAGTATGCTGTCTTCATCCGCATCGATGGTGCCCCTGATCTCATCGCCTTCAAAGGAGGCCACCCGGAAGGAATCCTCCTGCAGTTTCTGGGCACATTCGTCGTA
>CAMNNV010000115.1 GCA_946546075.1 uncultured Bacillota bacterium
GACCTGGTATTCCCGGTAGTGATCCTGGTCATCGCATGTGTCATCGGCATGATCTACTCCGGCGGATTCTTCTCCGGAGAGTCCTTCATCGACTCATTTGCAAACAGTGATGCTTCCGTAGGTCTTGCCATTGGTTCCCTGTGTGCACTGATCGTTACCATCGGCTTCTATGTATGCCGCCGCAACATCACATTCAATGACTGCATGGGTTGCGTTCCTGACGGATTCAAGGCAATGGTACCAGCCATCCTGATCCTGACATGTGCATGGACACTGAAGAATATGACGGACAGCCTCGGAGCAAAAGACTTCGTCGCAGGTATCGTTGAACATTCAGCAGGAGCACTGCTTCCTGTACTGCCGGCCGTCGTATTCGTGATCGGATGCTTCCTGGCATTCGCAACAGGTACTTCATGGGGTACATTCGGTATCCTCATCCCGATCGTTGTAAGTGCATTCTCAGGAGATCACCAGATGATGATCCTGGCTATGTCAGCCTGCATGGCAGGTGCTGTATGCGGCGACCACTGCTCACCGATCTCAGATACTACGATCATGGCATCTGCAGGTGCTCAGTGCAATCACGTCAACCACGTATCGACACAGCTTCCATATGCGATATTCGTTGCATCCGTTTCGCTTATCGGATATCTGGTGGCTGGATTCTTCAGGACACCGATCGTATCACTCCTCCTGGGTATCGTGCTGATCGTTGTATTCCTGAGAGTTCTTGGAAAAAACTCAAAGAAACACTTAGAGGCATAGATCAATGAATAAAGGGGCACATTCTGATGGGATGTGCCTTTTTTGATGTAATATCCGCTGACGTTGTAGTATAATAACTCTGTTGGATTTTACACAGGGAGACACGAATGGAAACGATGAATGAAATGAAGCCTTCCATCCTTCTCTACAACATGACAGAAGGGGAAGATAACGAGAAGATAAGAGAATACCTTGATAAAACCGGTGTCAGGATCATCGATGTTCCTGCTGCGGATTACCTGCAGCCTCTGGGCGCGTTAGCAGGCGTCCCGGGCATGGAGCGCACGGCAAACATCAACTTCGGAGCCGGTTTTGACGACAGGATGCTCATCATGTTCATGTTCGATGAGATGCGGATGAATGCATTCCTCGCCTTTTTCAGGCAGGAAGGGATCCCGTCCGTGGCACTCAAGGCAGTCATGACACCTACGAATGCAGAGTGGGATTCCATCAAACTCCACGATGAGATTTCTAAAGAACATGAGATGATGCACAGAAAGAACAGAGGATAGAACTATGGATAACAGGATCATTATCGACGAGAAAACGAGACATGATTACCCGGACTGGATCAAGAGAGTAACGGCAGGAGACGGCGGCGAAAGCTACTTGCTGCTGGGAGATACGAAGACGGCTCTTTATGACTGCGGTATGGCCTATTGCGGCGATAAACTGGCGGAGAACGTCAGGGAAGAACTGGGCGGAAGACCTCTCGATTACATCATACTGACCCACTCCCATTACGACCATGTGGGGGGACTTCCCTATATCATGAAAGCTTTTCCGGATGCTGTCATAGCAGGGGGAGCATACTGTGCGGATATCCTTCACAGACCGGGAGCATTAAAGGTGATCGAGGAGCTGGGAAGGTCTGCTGCGGAACTCTATGGTGCAGATCCGGATACGGTGATCACCGAAGGCATGCGGGTAGACATCAAGCTGGAAGAAGGCGATGTCATCAATCTCGGCGGGCACGCTTTGGAAGCGATCTATACGCCGGGACACACGAAGTGCTCCATGGCCTTCATGTCGGAGCCGGACCACCTGATGTTTGCCAGTGAGACACTGGGGGTGCTGCTTCCGAGATCCAATGAATACCAGCCGCTCATCCTTAAGAGTTACAGCGACACCATAAAGACCATCGCGAAGTGCAGGGCACTTGATCCGAAATACATCATCATGCCGCATTTCGGCATCGTTCCGGCAGATAAAATGGACAAGTTCTGGGAACTGGTGGAGCGGATGAACCGAGAAGAATATGATTTCGTGACGAACCTTTGCAGGAAGGGCGCTGATTTCAACGAGCTGCTGGATGCCTATACAGACCGATATTTCGTGGCCGGACGCAAGGCAGAGCAGGCCGAAGATGCGTTCTATGCCAATGCGATCCCGACCATCAAGATGTACGCACGGGAAATGGGATATGAACTTAAGGGAGAAGTAGTATGATCGTAACGTTCCTGCCGGATAATATACGCTGTGAAATAAAAACTGGCGAAACAGTCATGGATGCAGCATCAAAATGCGGTATCCATACAGGTGGCGTGTGTGCAGGAAAAGGGATCTGCGGCAAATGCAAAGTGCGCGTTGGGAAGAACATAGAGCTGGCCTGCAGCTACAGACCGGTCTCTGACATCACTGTAGAACTGATCGCGCAGGACGACTACGATCCCGGATTATCGATAGAAGAAGATTTTATAAAAACAGGCAATGTCAGCCCGCAGGAAGGGTACGGCATTGCTTTTGATATTGGAACGACCACAGTTGCAGCCGTTCTCTGGGACATGAAAAATCTCAGAGCCTCCGGCAGCACATCGGTCCTCAACCCCCAACGGATACACGGAGCAGACGTGATCTCAAGGCTCTCTTTCGTACAAAGTGTGCCCGGCGGGCTTACGACCCTCCGAAGGGAGATCACAGAGTGCATGAACGAGATGATCGCAAAGCTTGCAGCAGAAGCTGCCATAGAGAGATCGGAGATCAAAAAGTGTACGGTCTGCGGCAACATGACCATGAGCCATATCATCGCAGGAGAAGATCCGTCCAGTCTGGCGACCGCTCCATTTACGCCTGTATTCAAAGAGGCCAGGTATCTGGACCCTTCGGAAACAGGTCTTTGCCTTGATGAGGCGATAGTTTATCTTCTGCCGGGGATAGCAGGCCAGGTGGGATCGGATATCACGGCAGATATGATGGCTTTGAAAATGACAGGAAACGAAGCTGCGAGCCTCCTTGTGGATATAGGCACCAACGGCGAGATGGTCCTGGCATCAGATGGGCAGCTTTGGACGTGCTCCGTTGCGGCGGGACCTGCTCTGGAAGGAGGATCTCTCAGCTGCGGGATGCGAGCAGCGGAAGGTGCGGTGGACGTGGTGAAGGTCCGTGGTGATGAGCTTGTCTGCCATACCATCGGCGAGAAGGAGCCACGCGGTATATGCGGCTCCGGCATCATCGATGCCGTTTCCTGCATGCTGGATATCGGAGCACTGGCAAAGGACGGACTCATCACAGGGGGAGACCGTTTCCGCATATCGGAGAACGTCGAGATCACCCAGAAGGACATCCGGGAGGTCCAGCTTGCCAAGGGAGCCATACGTGCAGGTATCGATATGCTCCTGGAGAAGGCAGGGCTTGCAGCAGAAGACCTGGAGAAACTGGTGGTCACAGGATCCTTTGGGAATAAAATCGATATCGGCGGTGCCATGAAGATCGGATTGCTGCCGGACATAGCAGAAGAGAAGGTGAGCCTGATGCCGGATGGCGCTGCTTCCGGTGCATCTATAGTGCTTCTGTCGGAGGAAGCTAGAAGGACTGCAGAGGACATGGTCAGGAAGGTCAGACATGTGGAACTGGCCGGAAATGAAGCCTTCAGCGAACGATTTATCGCATCGCTGAACTTTTGAAGAGGCATGTTTATGGATATAGATCGTGAAAAGTGTATAAAACAAGCCGAAGTCTATTTCAGGGATGCTTCCGGTATATATGGAACGGGGCAGGAACTGGGTGAGCTAAAAGAAATGGCGGATAAGGTGGTATCTCTCTGTGAGGATCGTTTCCGCCCGGGGATCTCGGTGAGCTATTATGATGATTTCAGGCTCCATGGAAGACAGCTGTCTGTGGGAGACTGCGTATTTACCTGTCCTGCATTCGAGCTGATCGATCCCGGCACTGTGACGGGAGTGTACACCTACGTGCTCACGGCCGGGGATTTCACGTTCCCGGAGCTGGATATGACAGAACAGGTGCTGGCAGATATCTGGGGGACGTCCCTTACGGAAACGGTGAAGGATGAGATGACTCGTCAGCTGGGAAGCGTATCGGACAACTTCGGGCCGGGCCTTTATGGGATGGATATCACGACCATCTTTCAGATGCCGAAACTTGCGGACTTCGCAGCAGCCGGTGTTACTTTGGGAGAGAGTGGGGTCATGGATCCCGTCAAGTCCTATTCAGGGCTGCTGTTTGGCGTGACGGACCGATATACGCCTGTGGCAGCATCTTGCCAGGACTGCAGCGGCAACGTGATGTCCTGCAGGCTTTGCAGGAAGAGAAGATGATCAAAATATG
>CAMNNV010000116.1 GCA_946546075.1 uncultured Bacillota bacterium
AAAAAATTTTGGAAACGGGAAATTCGGGATGCCGAAGGCTCTACCGAGCGGAGCCGCGAGGCGAAGCGTCTTGGTTAAATCTATATCTATATCTATTCTCTGTATGTAACATGTCTAGACAACTTATTTAGGGATAAAAAAGAAACATCAGGCGAGGTGTAGGACCTGATGTTTCAACGAGAGATGGATCTTCTTTGAAAGGAAGAAGAAATGGTATACATTTATTATAACACAGTATTTGTAGGAATATATGTATATTTTCAGTAAGCACTTAATGATATAATTATGAGTATGAGAAAAGAGAAGGTTGATCTGAAACTAAAGGAAGCTGAAGAGCGGATAGCCGAACTGGAGAACCTCTACATCATGGAGAGGAACAGATTCCTTGATGAGTTTGATGATCTGGATGCGGACCAGAGGTCAAAGACATTGAGACAGCTTAGAGGAATCCTTGACGATATAGCCAAAGAATCGGGTGGCAGAGTGAGGAGACAGGAGAACATCTCCACCTTTGGTACTGCGGACAATTCCTTTATGGAACTGATTGCAGGGATCAGGGGAAATCTTCCGGAGCCGAAACCGATAATCGATGTCATGCCGTTGACGGCAGAGCAGGTGTTTGGTGAGACAGAAGAAGCAGGAACAGGAACAGGAACAGAAGAATTCGGAACTGAGTGAACTTGAACGTCAGTCGATGATCGCCTACATTGAGTACTTGGTGAGGGGCGGTCTTCCTGACGATATGATCCAGTTCTTCCGTGATGCGAGATACGTTCCCAATAAATCACAGTTAGCATTTCATAAAGCCACCCTTGAGTGTGGGCCGGGCAAGGTTCAGGAGATCCTCATGGAAGGAAGCAAAGGTGGCGGGAAAAGTCATGCCGAACTGATTCAGGCCGCATATGACTGCATGAAACATCCCGGCCTTGTCTGCGTATTCTTCCGTAAGCAGAAGTCATCCGCACGGGAACACATGATGCAGTTGTCCACGAGGACATTCAAGTATATTCCCCACACATTAGAGAAGAATCAAATTATTTTCCCGAACGGCTCAAAGATCGTAGTCGCAGGGTTCAATACGTCCGGGGACATCCTGAAGTATAACGGGCAGAACTTCTCCCTATTCATCTACGATGAACTCACGATGATCAAACAGGATGACTACGATACCATGTGGGGTAACCTTCGTTTAGAGGTAGACGGATATTACCCTCGTATGTACGGGTCAACGAACCCCGGCGGTATCGGACATGTCTGGGTAAAGAAGAAGTTCATTGAAGCACGCAGAGAGAACCGGGAAAAGGACACCCGATGTATTCATTCCGATACCCTCGATAATGCCGTTCTTGGTGAGAACTATAAGCACGATAAGCTTGAGAAGCTTTCAGGACAGCAGAGAGAGCGATGGCTCTTAGGTAACTGGGACATCAATGAAGGGGCGGCCTTCAACTTCATGAGGTCACGCCACGTTGCGGATTCAGGTGGTGCATTCGGGTATGACTACAAGGGAAGACACTACATCATCGGGTCAGACTGGATGCGTGTCGGCGGTATCGACTATGGCTCTGCCAAACCTTACTGTCATCTGTGGTTAGCCATCAATCAGAACTACGGGCGTGTGTACGTCTACCGTGAGGATTACGGCGCACGGCTGTCCACCAAACAACAGGCCAACCGCATCTTACAGAAGACGAGCGAAGAGGAAGAGATCCTCGCTACCTTCTGTGATCCTGCTATGGCACGGCAGTACGAAAGTGATCTCTCCACGAACGCTATTGATGAATACGCGAAATATGGAGTTTATTTGACAGCTGGTTCTCGTCAGCGTGTCGCAGGGAAGATGAAGATCGATAACCTCTTGGAAGACCGACCTGATGGGATGCCTGGGCTTATCATCGCGCCAAGCTGTGTAAACCTTATCGGACAGCTTGATACGCTTGTACGTGATCCGCTCAATCCTGAAGACGTTGACACCACAGAAGAGGATCACGCCTACGATGCCCTGCGTTACGGACTCTCACGTTTCCGTGAACCTGTAACGTACGAAGACCAGAGATCATTCATGAATGAAGAAGAGGACGAGGAATCTCATTATTCCATAATGAGTAAGCTTTTTGCATAGGAGCAACATGGAAGCAAAGGACTATAAACAATTCGACATTTACTCCCCTGAATACCGGGAGATAAAGGAACACTCCAATGTGCTAAAAGGACAGTACACGGAGCGTGACCATATGTATCAGCTTTATGAGGACATGTATAACATGAACTGGATGCATGACCTCAGAAGGAGAAAAGGTGCTGATACCATCAAGCCCACGATCTCCCCGACAGCCCGGAACAAAGTCCTTGGCTCTTGGCGTTTGCTGATTTCACAAGACCCGAAGTTCAAGGTACGCTCTGATACCGCAGAGCCACAGCAGATCGAGGCTCTGGAGAAGTTCATCTCCCTGATGTGGCAGAGAACCGGGAAGATAAACGGCAGACCGCTTCACCATGATATCATCCTTTCCATGCTCCTTTACGGTGAAGCCCATGTCGGCATCAATACCATTCAGGACTACAAAGCATTCAACCCTGATGATAAGCGTATTGACCGCATCGGGAAGCTTACCCCGATCCTCTTTGATGTCTGGAATCCGAAGACAGGCTATCCCGAATTTGATAAGTTCGGCCTCACCGCCTTTTATCGTGAGGTTTCGGTAGAGAAGTCTTGGGTAAGAACCAACTATGCCGGGATGCTCTCTGATCATTACGGATTAGAGAAGAAGCTACAGGGTGACGGATTTGTTACCTTGAAGACCTATTACGATCTCAAGTACTACTCCGTTGATATCGACTACGAGAACATCATCTGCTGTGAGCATGGACTTCCCGCAATTCCGATTGCTGTCACCCTTGCTGACGGTTCAGACCTGTTTGATAAATCTGAACAGGTAAGACAGCCGATGTTATATACTCTCGCACAGTCTCGCTTATGGGAACGGGAGAACCTATACCTCACCGTAACGACCAGTAACCTGTTCGCTTTGGGGTGTATGCCGATGGTAGCTTACACCCATGATATGAACAGCAAGCTGAAAATCAACAACGATTCCGGGATTCTGGTAGCGGATCTTGCCAAGGGCGACACCATCGACTTTGTCCAGAGCAAAGGATTCCTTACAAATGAGATGCAGAACATGGGACAGATGTACAAGGACTACATCGACAAAAGCACCGTATTCGATACTGCATTTGGGGAGAATGGCGGTACTGGCACATTCTCAGAAGCATCCCTGCTTAGTGTAGCATCCCGTCTGCCGTTGGTATCCACGCAGGAGCAATGCGGTATGGCACTCGCCAATGCTGTGGATCTCGCCCTGCTGACGATGAAGGAACGGAAGATCAACTTCAAGCATGACGATATCCAGTTCAGTTATAAGGACATCCCGACCGATTACGAGATCATCTGCAAGCTTGACATGACTCAGCCACAGGAAAGACTCCAGAGAGCGAACGAAGCGGCGGTCATCCTCGCCAACGGTCTGGCATCCAAGCAATGGACTCAGGAGAATACCATCGGTGTGGAGAACACCGAAGAGATGAACACCGCCATGCTGAATGAGAAAGTTGAACAGGCGTTTGTTGACTACCGCATTCAGGAGATCATTCAGGATATGCAGATGCGGAAACAGCAACAGGAACAGCAGAGACAACAGGTTCTTGCACAGGCACAGCAACAGGCGCAGGAAGCACAGCAGAGGTCAGTTCAGAGACAGCAGGAACAGGCCATGCAGGAAGAAGCTATGCTCCAACAGCAACAGCAGATGAATACCGGCGGAGCGCAGAATATCCCCAGAGGTCAACAGCTTGAAAGTGATCTTCTGGCGATGGTTCAGCAACAGGCCATGATGAATAACATGAACCCGACAGGACAGGAACAGATGCCTGAAGGACAGGCAGAACGTCTTGGCGGCGGCGGTATCCCCGGCGGTATGCCACCTGAGATGGGCGGTATCCTTCCGGGAATGGGGGGAATGGCATGATAACAAACCGTGATATTGAAATCGCATTCGTTCGTGCGCAGAACAGGATCAACGAAAAGATAGAAAATGCGCAAGCTGAATTTTACTTGCCTGACCTTGGAGACATGGCAGACATGCTTATCAGCCAACTGAAGGGGAATACCCCGAAGAAGATCAATATGGATAACCCTATAGCGAACGAGGAGATTTAATATTATGGCATACGCAGATGCACGAGGAAAAAAAGAACCAGAAGTACCGAATCCGATTGCCCCACCCGCTGTGGACAATCGCCCTGATGACAGAGTAAATCCTACGGT
>CAMNNV010000117.1 GCA_946546075.1 uncultured Bacillota bacterium
CTGAATAACCAAAACAACCGCTGGCAGATTTACTTCTCTATTCCCAATACCGATTCCATTATATTCCATTCTATATGCGATGTCAATATTTTCCATTCATCTGGCTTGGCAATCATATACTCCTGACCTGGCAATCACATACTCCGGCACCGGGTCCAGCTTGAAGGCGTACCGGCTCTCGGCCGTCGTATGGAGCCATGTGATGTTGCCGTTTTCATCGCACTCGATAAAGGCGATGGACTCATGATCCTCAGAACCTTTTGCAGTCAGGACAAGGCAGCGCTTGCCCGCTTCAAACGGCAGTTTCTGCTCGCCCTCCGCCACCTCAGTGATCGTGGCAAGGTGGGCCCTGTAATCCACTTTGGCGTTTTCGTGGACGTACTGGAGCCGCTCGATCACGGCATCCGCTCCGATAGACGAAACATCGTTGAGATCCGCCCTGTACACCGCATCCGAAGTCAGCACAGCTCGCAGACGCTCCGGATCATCACCCTCGAACACCCCGCGCAAAAGATGCAAGTTGCTTTCTTCGTCGCGCACGATGCCGTTTTCGTGTTCGTAGATCGCAGCGTCCCCCTGGATCACGATCTCTGCAAGTATCGTCGCCCCGACTTTGTACAACGTCCTCTTTTCTTCCTCCACCTGATAGAAACTGTGCACGATCTCGAGATCGCCCATATTCGTCTCCACTTTGCAGATGATGAAACTTCTGTTGTCCTTTTGCTCATCGATGGCGATCCTGCCGTAGTAGATGGATTTGACCTTTGCAAGAAGGAGCACGATGCTGTCCAGATCCGGATCACTATCCTTCGTGGTGCCGTCCTCTCGGATGATGTGGTTTTCCATGAACCCCGCAGGGAAAAGGTACCCGGTCTTCAGGCTCGTCCTGACTCCCTTCTCATTCTCGGGGAACGTTTCCTGCGCCTCCTGCTCCGTCTCAAAGTAATCGATGTTCAGTGCGAACGCCGCCATCTGCAGCTGCACGACTTCATTCTCGTGATAGTTTGGCAGCAGGTCGGCATTGATGACGGTGATCGGCACCGCCCCCTTGTCACTTTTCACACTCGTGAACATACATCTCTTCTCCGTTACCTGCGCATCCTTTGGGGTAAGATCGATGCCGCTGCAGCGCAGGTCCCATACGCAGAGACCTCTGATATGTGTGTCCACTGCCGATATGGCATATGATGTTTCATCCTCCTCGTCTTCCGGATCCTGTAACTTTTCAGTATGCAAAATCACCTGTATGTCTCCAAGGTGATGGTTGATGTACGGGCGCCCGCTATATCCGGTAACGGTGTATCCATTCGAAGCGATGTATTCGACGAGCCCCATAAATGATTCGTCGTCCTCGGTAAAATGTCCGAGGCCCAGTTGCTCAAAATAATTACCCATAGCGATCTCCTTTCCTTATCGCCTGCGATATCCCCCCATTTGACATCACAGACCGCCTCTCCATTTCAGGCAGACAGATCCCTACCGTCTTATCCATACAACCCATATAACATGTCAATGATCAGACCGACCGGAACGCCTGAACCTTGGTATTGACACGTTTTTGTACTTTTATTCTAAACCCACTTCTGCTGTATGGCAAGAAAAGGCGTGCTCCGGAAGCCGAAAACGTCTCTAAGGGGCAAATGAAAACACCCTCAAGGTTACTGAGGGTGCTCATCCGGATCGCTATCTTGTTTTTTATTTCGCGCTGAAGGTCGCTGTCCCGCTGAGCTTTCCTTTGCTTACGCTGGCGTAGACCATGTAATCTCCCGGCTCGACTTCGTAATCAGAAGTTCCTTCCCCGGATATCACTTCGACCAGATCCGCGTTGTCAGCGTTGGCCATATCCTGGATCTCTTCATCCGACATCTCTATGGACTGCTCATCTGCCTGGCGGATGAGTTTGAATTCCAGTTCACCCTCTGTGAATGCATATTCAACGTGCATCTTTTGGCCCTCAGCAACAGCTACTGTGCCGGACATGGCGAACATATCATCGGTTGCTTTCTCCGTATTCACGGTGAGACTTGAACCGTCCTCCGTCGTCTCCATGGAAAAGTCTCCGCCGCAGCCCGTGAAAGTAAGACACATCGCGAATACGATCGTTAATATCAATAACAAACTCTTCTTCATGCTTCCTCCTCTTTTCAAATTTATATCCCTACTCTAATTTTACTATTTCTTTACAGTGAGTGGAACTGTTTTTTTGAAGACCCGGTGGTATAATAGTTGCAGACATTTCGTGACCGGAGGAAAAGGCAGATGAAATATTTATATATTTTGCTCGTGTTCCTGCCAATCGCTATCATTGGCGAGATGATGGGATTCTCGGAAACCCTTCTCTTCGTGTTCAGTGCGCTGGCGATCATACCACTCGCAGGACTCATGGGCAAAAGTACGGACGTTATCTCATATTATTCAGGACAGAAGATCGGCGGCCTTCTCAATGCCACATTCGGCAATGCGACGGAGCTGATCATCGCCTTCGTCGCCATGAAGGCAGGCATGTTCGATGTGGTCAAAGCCTCCCTTGCAGGCTCCGTCATCGGCAACATCCTTCTCGTACTGGGCATGGCCATGCTCTTTGGCGGGGTCAAAGTCAAGACACAGTATTTCAACAAGAACTCCATCAATATCACAGCCAGCATGCTGCTCTTCGCCGTGCTGGGCCTGAGCATACCGGCGATATTCACCCACACGCTTCCTGAAAGCGCCCTCACGGCAAGGTTCGAAGGACTCAGCGTCATCGTGGCGATCCTGATGCTCCTCATCTACGTGATGCAGTTCGTCTTCTCATTCGTGACACACCGCAAACTTTACGAAGAGACCATCGTGTCGGACGACGAAGAAGCACCGGCCATGAAGCTGCCGTTCGCCATCGGGCTTCTGGTGGCTGCCACCGTGTGCATCGCAGTGCTCTCCGAGATCTTTGTAGGAACCGTGGAGCCGATGGCAGAGAGCGCCGGCATGTCAAAGACGTTCGTCGGCATCATCCTCGTGCCGATCATCGGTAATGCGGCAGAGCATTCCACTGCCATCATCATGGCAATCAAAAACAAAATGAACGCGGCTGTGGAGATCGCGCTGGGCTCCAGCCTGCAGATCATTCTGTTCGTTACACCAGTGCTCATCCTGCTGAGCCTCTTCTTCTCACCGATGAGCATCGTATTCACACCGTTCGAGCTGGTGGCCATGGCGGCATCCGTTCTGATCGCCAACCAGGTGGCCACAGACGGCGAGTCTAACTGGCTGGAAGGACTTCAGCTGGTAGCCGTCTACCTCATCATCGGCGCAGCATTTTTCTTCGTATAGATAAGCAGAAACGGGCTGGAAGACCAGCCCGTTTATTGTTATTTTGTTTCCAGCGCCGCACGCCCGATGGCGTCGGCCTCCAGGAAGGTGTCGTAGATCAGATTCGGATCTGCCTTGATCTTCATGTGAGAGATCATGGCGTCCTCGCAGACCGCTTCCGTCACCTGCTGCAGATGCTCTTTGCTCGTATCCGTGATCCCCAGCTGCTCCAGCGTCACCGGAAGTCCCGCCTTCACCATCCACGGCAGGACCTTGTCCAGATGTTCCCGGTCCTTTTCGATGACCAGCTGCACCAGCGTGCCGAAATTCACCTTTTCTCCGTGCTGCATGTGGTGCGTCTCTTCCAGCACCGTCAGTCCGTTGTGGACAGCATGGGCACAGGACAGTCCGCCGGATTCGAAGCCAAGCCCTGAAAGGAGTGTATTCGCTTCGATCACCTTCTCAACGTGCTCTGAGCAGATACCCTGATCGATATCCTCAAGAGCCGCCAGTCCGTCTGACATCAGCGTCTCATAGCAGAGCCGTGCGATCCCCTCTGCAAGGGTCGTCACGCCGCCGCCCACGCAGTTCTTTGAACCCGTCTCGATGCACGCTCTCGCCTCAAAAAACGTCGCCATGGCATCGCCCATACCTGCGGCAGTCATCCGCCGCGGACTCTTTGCGATCACGCCGGAATCTACGACGATGAGGTCGGGATTCGTCGGCATGAAGATCACGTCTTCCACAGCGCCCGCTTCGGAATATACTACGGATACCGCAGAGCATGGAGCATCTGAGGATGCGATCGTCGGACAGATCACCACCGGCACACTTTGCATGAAGGCCGCAGCCTTTGCCGTATCGATAGCTTTGCCGCCGCCAACTCCTAGGATCACGTCGGCACCTTTGTCTTCTGCGATGCTCCGGATCCTCTCGATCTCACGGCGGGAGCATTCCCCTTCGAAGATCTCAAAAGACACTTCTGACATGCCCTAGGACCTGCCTCTTATGATCTCCACACTCCCTGG
>CAMNNV010000118.1 GCA_946546075.1 uncultured Bacillota bacterium
GCTTCCATCGTCGTCCGCATGAGGCGGGACGTCACGATGCCGATTTTGCAGCCGGATGCTTTGAGCTGCTGCAGGGTGTCTTTCATGCCGGGATAGATCTCGATCATGTCCAGGAAGTGGTCGTACTGGAAGCCCCGGTAGATGGCGATGGCCTCGTCTGTGGGAACATCCGGGAAGAACTTTTTCATTGTGAAATCCAAAGTTTCCCCGAAGGTGGGCACGAGGACGGCCTCATCTTCTTCCCGTCCGCGGAGGGTCCGGAAGGTGTGCTGCCAGGACTGTATGATTGCATTGTTTGTGTCTACGAGTGTGCCGTCGAAATCGAACAGTATTGTGTCTATCATTGATGCGCTCCATATTACAAAAGGGTTGTCACAAGTTTTGCAACAACCCCTCTATAAGTTGATATTTATGAATTTTAGAATCCTCCGAACATTGAGAGCATTACTGCTGCCGCAACTCCAGATCCGATAACGCCTGCTACGTTTGGTCCCATAGCATGCATCAGGAGGAAGTTGCTCGGGTTGGCCTTCTGGCCTTCCACCTGTGATACTCTGGCTGCCATTGGTACAGCGGATACGCCGGCTGAACCGATGAGCGGATTGATCTTGCCGCCTGTGAGGATGTTCATCAGCTTAGCGATGAGGACGCCGCCTGCAGTACCTACTGCGAATGCACATACGCCCAGGAATACGATCTTCAGTGTTGATACGTTGATGAATGTATCACCTGTAGCTGATGCGCCAACGCAAGTTCCCAGCAGGATAACCAGGATGTTCATTAGTGCGTTTGATGAAGTGTCGGACAGTCTTGTAGTTCTTCCTGACTCTTTGAAGAGGTTGCCCAGCATCAGCATACCGATCAGCGGTGCTGCTGCAGGAAGCAGAAGGACTACTGCAACGGTAACAGCGATAGGGAAGAGGATCTTCTCTCTCTGAGATACGACTCTCAGCTGTTCCATCTTGATCTGTCTTTCGTGCTCTGTAGTGAGTGCCTTCATGATCGGCGGCTGGATAACAGGTACCAGTGCCATGTATGAATATGCAGCTACTGCGATAGGTCCAAGCAGGTGGTCTGCCAGCTTACCGGTGAGGTAAATAGCTGTAGGGCCGTCAGCTCCGCCGATGATACCGATGGATGCTGCTTCCTGTGCATTGAATCCCAGAATGATCGCCGCAAAGAATGCGAAGAATATACCCAGCTGTGCCGCTGCACCCATAAGCAGCGACTTAGGGTTCGCAATGAGCGGCCCGAAGTCCGTCATGGCGCCTACCCCCAGGAATATCAAGGATGGCAGGATCGGTTTCAATACATAGAATATCGTCAGTATTCCTGCATCGGTCAATTGCGATGAATCTTGGATCACATAATCGTGGAGGAACATCCCCGTAACAGGCAGGTTGGAAAGCAGCATTCCGAATGCGATAGGAACCAGCAGAAGTGGTTCGAATCCATGCCTGATCGCAAGATAGAGGAAGATGAACGAAACCAGGATCATGATCCCACTCTTATAAGTGAAATTCGCGATACCAGTATCCATCGCAAGTCTCACTATTGCTCCAGTAATTTCTCCCATTTTAACAAGTCTCCTTTTCCTTAAAACGATGTGGTGTCTACTATGAGCCCACACATGACGATGTTAACATATAAGATATTCCAATACAAGGTAAAGGTTGTTTAAATACTGTATACAATCGTGTTAGCACCGTCTCTGAATCAAGTAATTCCAACGGTTCCGGCCTTCGCCTTAAGATTCGTTAAAATCGAAATTCAGACAATTCGCTACAATTTCATGGTCAATCCTACGCGCTGTTTTTCGCGGTCGATACTGATTATTTTTACTTTGACCGTATCGCCTACAGAAACCACGTCCATCGGATGCTTCACGAAGCCTTTTTTGCTCATCTGTGAGATGTGTACGAGGCCGTCATTTTTGACTCCGATATCCACAAAGGCTCCGAAGTCCACGACGTTGCGAACGGTCCCTTCCAGCTCCATGTCCACTTTGAGGTCGTCAAAAGATCTCACGTCGCTTCGGAATACGACGGCCGGCGCGTCCTCACGTGGGTCTCTGCCCGGCTTTTTGACTTCTTCTACGATGTCCGCCAGCGTCATCTCGCCGATGCCCAGATCTGCAGCCATTGCTGCGATCGCCTTTTTCATGTTGCGCGGCTTTTTCTTTTCGGCCGCCGCAAGGTCCTTCAGGGCATCGAGGCCTTTGACTCTCTTCTTCGGCTTCTGCGATTCCGCTTCTTTGCCGTAGACCTGCCATATCCTCTCGTCGATGTCTGCGAATCCGCCTTCGATCTGGCTCTTGTCGATCCCCAGCTTATCCAGCATCTCGTTTGCCGCTGCATAGGATTCCGGATGCACCGACGTGCCATCGAGCGGCTCGCTTCCGCCTGCGATCCTCATGAATCCGGCGCACTGCCCAAAGGTCTTTTCTCCCAGCTTCGGCACTTTCTTCAGCTGCTTCCTGTTGGTGAAAATGCCGTTCTCTTCGCGGTATGCGACGATGTTTTTCGCGATACCCATATTGATGCCGGCGATATGCGAAAGCAGTGACGGCGATGCGGTGTTCAGATCCACGCCGACTCGGTTCACGCAGTCTTCCACTACGTTGTCCAGTGCCTTCTCGAGGAGCGTCTGGTTGATGTCGTGCTGATACTGTCCCACACCGATGCTCTTCGTCGGGATCTTCACCAGCTCGGCCAGAGGATCCTGCAGTCTCCTTCCGAGAGACATGGCGCCTCTCACCGTGACGTCCAGATCCGGGTATTCTTCCGTCGCCAGCTTCGATGCCGAGTAGACGGATGCACCCGCTTCATTGACGATGGTGTAATGGATGTCCAGTCCGCTGTCCTTTATGAAATCCGCTACGACTTCCTCCGTCTCACGGGAGGCCGTGCCGTTGCCGATGACGATGGTATTGATATCGTATTTATCCGCCAGCTTCTTGAGGACTTTTCTCGTTCCCGCGATGTCCTTCTTCGGCTCCGTCGGATAGACCGTAGTGTACGCCTTGAGTTTTCCCGTGTCGTCCAGGACCGCCACCTTGCAGCCTGTCCTGTAGCCCGGGTCTATGCTGATGATGCGCGCACCCTTTACAGGAGGCACCATCAGGAGTTTCTCCGTGTTTTTCGCAAAGACTTTGACGGCTTCTGCTTCTGCTCGTTCTGTCAGCGTGCTGCGCAGTTCTCTCTCCGCAGACGGCGCCATGAGGCGCTTGTACGCATCCGCGATGGTCTCACGCAAAAGGTCCGCGTATATGGATTTACCGTTGGTGATGACGGAAGACGCGATGATGCTTTCCATCTTGTCGGCATCCGTGTGCACCTTCACCTTGAGCTTCTTTTCTTTCTCGCCTCGGTTGATGGCAAGGACTCTGTGGTTCGGGATCTTCGAAGCTGCTTCTGCGAACTCATAGTACATCTCGTAGACCGTCTTTTCTTCCGGATCTGCCGCCTCGGTCACAATAACGCCGCTTCCAAACGTCGCTTCTCTGATTTTTTCTGTGAGTTCCGGATCGTCGGAGATCTCTTCTGCGATGATGTCGCAGGCTCCAGCGATGGCTGCCTGGGCATCCGCAACTTCCTTCTCCGGATCCACAAAAGGTGCGGCCAGTTCTTCTATGCTGCCGCTTTCTTCCTGCTGTGCGCGGATCTTCTCCGCCAGCGGTGCAAGGCCTCTTTCTCTTGCTTTCGAGGCTCTTGTGGCCTTCTTTTTCTTGAACGGTTTATAGAGGTCTTCGACTCTCTGGAGGACCTGGGCTTCGTCGATCTGCGCCTTCAGCTCCGGCGTCAGCTTGCCCTGCTCCTCGATGAGTCTCGTGACTTCTTCTTTTCTCTCTTCGAGATTTCTCAGGTATGTGATACGCTCGTCCATATCGCGAAGCACCACGTCGCTGAGACCACCCGTGGCCTCTTTGCGGTATCTTGCGATGAACGGGATGGTGTTGCCTTCATCTATGAGTTTGACGACCTGCTCCGTCTGTGACGTGCGCAGCCCAAACTCTTCTGTCAGTACCTTTATCAGGTCCATTCTTTACTCCTTCTGCTTCAGTTTCTCGTTAATGAAATAATCCAGGTCGCCGTCCATGACCGCGTCCACGTTGCCCACTTCCGCGCCTGTGCGGTGGTCCTTCACCATTTTGTACGGGTGGAAAACGTAGGATCTGATCTGGCTTCCCCAGGTGATCTGGCTGTAGTCGCC
>CAMNNV010000119.1 GCA_946546075.1 uncultured Bacillota bacterium
CTTCACTTCTTTGCAAAGGGTCACCGGGGTCCGCACGTACACCTTTTGCTCGAGGACCACATCGTCCTCTTTCTCGCAGAGGCTGCCCTCCGGGATGTAACGGATCTCTCCCTCTGTCTTTATTTTTCGGAGCATGCTCCCGTCTTCATCCTTTGCAGTGGATCTATATGCCTTGACCATGGTGCCACGGATAAGGGGATCTGCCGCCTCCAGCTGCTCTGAATAGCAGGCTGCCTGCGGGCCTTCTGCCGCAACGTACATGTCCTTGCCGGAGAATCCCCACGCCAAAACCGCCCCGATGCACAGGGCTGCGGCGCAGATTATGATAATGGTTTTTTTGCTTCTGATTCTGGTCTTCATACTATGAGGGTATCAGTTTATCTTCCCGGTTGCAACATACAAAAAGCCCCGATTTACATCGGGGCTCTCATCGTCGAAACTATTTCTTTGCTTCGTAATCCTTCAGGAATTCTACCAGTGCTTCTACGCCTTCTTTTGGCATTGCGTTGTAGATGGAAGCACGGAGTCCGCCTACGCTTCTGTGTCCCTTGAGGTTATCGAATCCAGCTGCCTTAGTTGCTGCTACAACTGCTGCATCCTCTTCGTCTGAACCTGTTACGAAAGGAACATTCATGAGTGATCTGTCTTCAGCAACTACAGAACCTGTGAACAGTTTGCTGCTGTCGAGGAAGTCGTAAAGGATCTTAGCCTTCTCTTCGTTTCTCTTAGCCATCTCTTCGAGTCCGCCGATGCTCAGCAGATACTTGAATACTTTGCCGCAGCAGTAGATAGCCCAGCAGTTAGGAGTGTTGTACATGGAATCCTTGTCTGCGTGAGTCTTGTAGCTGAGGTAAGTTGGGCAGAAATCAGGAACATCTTCTCTGATCAGATCCTCGCGGATGATAACGACTGCCATACCTGCAGGTCCTACGTTCTTCTGTACGCCTGCCCAGATGAGGCCGTAATCTTCAACGTTGCAAGGTCTTGAAAGGAACATTGAGCTCTGGTCTGATACCAGGATCTTGCCCTTCGTGTCAGGAAGCTTGTGGAAAGTTGTTCCGTTGATCGTTTCGTTTTCGCAGATGTATACGTAGTCAGCGTTGTCAGGAATGTCCAGATTGCTGCAGTCAGGAACGTATGAGAAGTTCTTATCTGCTGATGAAGCAACGACTTTAACGTCTCCATACTTCTTAGCTTCTGCGATAGCCTTCTTTGACCAACTGCCTGTCTCAACGTAGCAAGCAACGCCGTTCTTCATGAGGTTGAGTGGAACCATTGCAAACTGAACAGTACCGCCGCCCTGAACGAACAGAACCTTGTAGTTATCAGGAATGTTCATGAGCTTACGAAGGTCTGCTACAGCGTCCTGATAGATCTGATCAAAAACCTTTGATCTGTGGCTCATCTCCATTACGGACATGCCACTGCCGTTGTAGTTCATTACCTCTGATGCGATCTCTTCCAGTACAGGTTCAGGCATCATTGCAGGACCTGCTGAGAAGTTAAAAACTCTGTCATACTTCATATTTATATCCTCCTATGAATGATTTGTGAATCCCCGAACGCCTATCGGCGCACGCTAAATCCATTGTAGCATCAAGGATTTATGCGGTCAACCGTTATGCTGGCGATGGTCATTTTTCGGTTATCAATTTTTTCTTGGAAGTTATATGTTTTTTTTATAAATAAAACACCTTCACTGGTCCCGGCAGCGTCCGCTATGTCTATTTACTTCCATTTTGGTGTCTTGTGTCATATAATAGGTTAATATAATGCGCAACGCGAAAGGAAGAAAGAAATGACGATACTTGCCATCGATATCGGTGGAACCAACACGAAACTTGGCCTGTTCGATATGGCAGACGGGCTCACGCTCACAGCAAAGAAATCCATACCTACACGTACCGAGAACCACGGCAGCTCCATACTGAAAGATGCAGCAGAAGCGAGCCGGGAGCTTCTCTCCGAACACGGGCTTTCCTCTTCTGACCTTCTTGGCGCCGGCATCGGCATCCCCGGTCCCGTACTCTCTCTCGATAACAGAGATGTGGTCAACAAATGCGTCAATCTGGGCTGGGATTCGATCGTCGATGTATCGGAGGATTTCAGTACCCTCACGGGGATAAGCAAAGTAGTGACGTTAAACGATGCCAACGTGGCGGCACTGGGGGAAGTTTACGCATCGTCTATTGGCGATACGCTCCCAAAGTCTGCGGTAGTTGTGACGTTAGGCACAGGGATCGGAGGAGGCGTCATACTCGACGGCAAAGTTGCCTCCGGAGCTTTCGGCGCCGCTGGCGAGATCGGCCACATGCCTGTCTCCCCTGCTCACCCGCTCATCAAACGTCTCATTGAGAACGACGTAGCAGCATCCGGCGACCTCGAATACTTTGCATCCGCAACAGGAATCGTCCGGGTGGGACGTGCGATCATGGATTCCGGAGAAGATCTGAGCGCAAAAGATATTTTCGATGCAGCGAAAGCCGGAGATGAGCAGGCATCCCTCGTATGCGACTTCTTCTTCGACACTTTGGGTCAGGGGCTCGCTTCGGTATCCAGTGTCATCGACCCCGAACTTTTCATTATCGGCGGCGGTGTTTCTGCTGCAGGTGCATTCTTACTGGACGGTGTCCACGATGCATTCTTAAGGCACGTCTTCCATGCATCATCCAAGGCAAAATTCAAACTGGCAGAGCTTGGCGGCGATGCCGGCCTCTACGGCGCGGCAGTCAGCGTGCTCTGATGATGGCCTGATCGGTCCGGATCAATTCTGACACTATAAAGCCCGGGGATCTCTCCTCGGGCTCTTTTGATACTATTCTATGCGTCCTATACCAGCGGTGTGATCTTGTTTAAGATCTTAGCGATATCTTCTTCGCTCACCGGGCGAGGATTTGTCTGGGTGCACTTGTCCTTGAGCGCATTCTGGACCATCTCGCTTCTGAGTTCACTGACATCGACAGGATCGATATCGAGGTCCTTCAGTGTAGCCGGTATACCGAACATTCTCTTCATTTCTTCGATGCGTCTTGTCAAAGCGTTCACTGCCACCAGATTGTTGACGTATGGCAGGCCGATGAGCTTCGCCATGCGCTGATACTTGCGGGCGCTGATGTTCCGATGACCTTTCCCGACGGCTTCCAGATCTGCGTTGAAGCGAATGACTTCTGCGAGGACCATGGCATTGCTCCTGCCGTGGGAGATATGGAATTTCGCTCCGATCTGATGAGCGATGCTGTGACAGATACCAAGTCCTGCTGCATTAAATGCCATGCCGGCAAGACATGCTGCGTTGTGGACCTTCTCTCTTGCCAGGAGGTCGTTCCCATCCTTGTAGGCGAGAGGCAGGAATTTCATCAGCAGAGTCGTGGCCTTCTCCGCCAGAGCATCCGTGAAGTCTGTGGCTTCTGTGGAGACGTATGCTTCCAAAGCATGAACGAGTGCGTCGATTCCTGTATCTGCTGTGATGGCAGGTGGAACGGTGCTGACCAGTTCAGGGTCCAGGATCGCCACCATCGGCTGAAGATCATCGTCGACGAGCGGATACTTAACACCCTTTGCAGAATCGGTGATCACGGAGAACTTCGTAACTTCGGAGCCGGTACCACTGGTGGTCGGGATCGCAAAGCATTCTTCGATGTGACCAAATCCCATTCTGTCTGCCATGACGCGTACGGCCTTCGCAGCGTCAATTGCTGAGCCTCCTCCCAAAGCGACCATCACATTGGCCTGGCATTCTGCGAGGCACTTGACGCCTTCTGCGATGACTTCGATCGGAGGATCCGGCACTGTCTTGCTGAACACAAAGATCTCGTTGCCGCGACCGTCCATTCGGGCCTTTAATTTATCTACAACTCCGGATTTCTCCATGAATGCGTCGGTGATGATGATGATGCGTTTATTCTCACACCACTCGAGACGCTCCAGAGAGTTCTCTCCAAAAAATACATGTGTCGAAAGGTCAAATTCTTTCATATCTTCAACTCCGTTTCACGGTGATCAAGCACTAGCTTCTAATATAGTTTCAGATGATTGGTTTCATTATACTATACAAGCGTGCGCCTTGTCTTGCCTTTTCTACTGATTCTCCGTCAGTTTCGCGATTATCGCTATACGCCGACGCCCTTTCGGGTTCGATTCCCGAAGTATTTATAATCACAA
>CAMNNV010000120.1 GCA_946546075.1 uncultured Bacillota bacterium
TGCAGAAGTACTACAATATGTGGATGGATTGGGACGCCCGCAACATCCTTGGAACAGATCAGCTCAAAGAGCTTCTGGATCCACTTATGAAGGTGCAGACGCTCGATGAGCTGACCGGGTATCTGAGCATGCCGCGGACCGTTATATCCGCTACCGAGCTGATGCAGTGCGATACGGACGTCGACTGGAACAGGGCGGATTACTATGCGGTCTACATTATGCCGGTGGACCTGATCTTCGGAGATTCCATGTATTACGGGATGATGAACGAGGAGGACGCGCTGGCGGAGCCGTATTACGACAGGGTGATCCGGCATATTCTGGTGGAACTGGGGTACAGCGACGATGAGGCGACAGATATACTCAAGGGATGCTTTGCCTTCGAAAAGGATATTTCCGCCCACATTATGACGACCGAGGAGGAGAGCGCCAGGGATGCCGTCGAGAAGGAAAACAATCCCAGGACGCTGGCGCAGCTCGAAGCGGAAGCCGGGGACTTCCCGATCAGGGAAATCCTTACGGCCTACGGCGCGGAAGGATCGGACAGCTATATTTTGACGCAGCCCGACTGGCTCGCAGCCATGGACGTTCTCTACGACGAGAGCAATGTGGAGAATCTCAAGGATTATCTGCTCTGCTATACAGTACAGGACTATGCGACGCTTCTGGACAGGGAATGCTATGACATCTACTATGAAGTGATCAACGGGATCAGCGGTGCACAGGGCACCAAATCGGATGAGAAGGCGGCAGCGGACGCAGTCAATACTTTTTTGCCCATGCAGATGGGACGGCTGTACGCAGACCGCTATGTCACCGACGAAACCCGGGAAGAGGTGACGGGCATCACCAGAGAGATCATGGAGGAGTACCGCACCATGCTGGCAGAGGAGACCTTCCTGTCCGAAGAGACCCGAAAGGAAGCGATCCGGAAACTGGATCATCTGCAGCTGCGGATCGCAAAGCCGGACAAGTGGGAGGATGACAGCGCACTTGACTTTAAGGGGACTGACGAGGGCGGCAACCTGATCCTGGCGCAGGACCAGGTGGGCGCCTACTGGGTGGAGAGAATGCAGGCCCGGATCGATCAGAAGGTGAACCGGGAATACTGGACCTCCAGAGTCCAGCAGGTCAACGCGTTTTATGATCCCTCTCAGAATACGATCACCATATGCGGCGGAATACTGGGCGGAGAACTGTACGATCCGGCCATGAGCCGGGAGGAGCTTTTTGCCAATGTGGGTGACACCATTGCCCATGAGATCTCGCACGCCTTCGATACGACCGGATGCCAGTTCGATGAAGTGGGCAATTTCAGAAACTGGTGGACGGACGACGACGCGAAGGCCTTCGCGAAGAGAGCGGACAAGCTGGCGGCTTATTACGACACGATCGAGCCGTTCGAGGACGTGTACTGTGTCGGCTCCCAGATCGAGGGCGAAGCGATCGCCGACCTGGTGGCTATGAAAATACTTCTTCGGATCGCGCAGAAGGGGAAAGAATTTGATTATGACAAATTCTTCAGAGCTTTTTCCGGCACCTGGAAGACCATCACGACTCCCCAGAGCGAGTACTATACGCTGATGCAGGATACGCACCCGCTTCCCTATCTCCGCGTCAATGCTGTGCTGCAGCAGTTCCAGGAATTCTACGACACCTACGGAATCAGCAAAGGAGACGGCATGTATCTGGCTCCCGCCAGAAGGCTGGAAGTGTGGTAAACGATCGGAAAAACCGGTCATAAATAAAACGGAGCTTTGCTCTGCCGGAATGGACTTGAAGAAAGGAAATTCCGGCAGATTTTTTTTACGATACACGCTCACACTGCTCGTGTTGAGAAATTTAAATGTGAACTTCCTCGATAATTAACACTCTATGAAAAACTAAAGGCCATAATCAAGAAAAACCTTTATTTTAAGGGAAAAACTGGCATCAGAATTGCAAAATATGGAGATATATGGTAGAATTTAACTAAGTTAATTAACACTCTAAAGGAGCTGCCATGTATCTCAATTTTAAAGTTGAAATTCCGAAGCAGAAGAGCGGGATCTCGAAGAAAAAGATCAAGGGAACGACATATATTTATTACGAACATGGACGGAATTATTACGCTGACAGACAGTATACTGTTCCGCAGTGCACGTCGATCGGGAAAGCCTGCGAAGATGACCCGGGCATGATGATCCCGAACGGGAACTACCTTAAGTTCTTCCCGGATGCCGAGCTTCCGGAGGAGCTTCCTGCATCGACAAGAAGCGGCTGCCTTAAAATCGGCGCATACCTTGTCATCAGGAAGGTGATGGCGCATTACAGGCTTGAGGAAAGGATCGGTGAGATCATAGGGAAAGACGCAGGCCTGTTCCTGGATCTGGCTTCCTATGCGATCGTAACGGAGAACAACGCGGCACAGTACTATCCGGACTATGCTTACAACCATCCGCTGTTCACGTCAGACATGAGGGTGTACAGCGATTCGAAGATTTCGGGTTTCCTGCGCGATATCAGCCGTGATGACAGCATAAGATTCCAGAGTGAGTGGAACAAAGGGAGGGACCACAGGGAGAAGATCTATATATCCTATGACTCCACGAACAAGCACTGCCAGGCCGGCGACGTCGGGATCGCAGAGTATGGCCATGAAAAGGACAGGCAGAACAAGCCTGTTTTCAATTACGCTGTCGCTTATGACAGGACTAACCGGCTGCCGCTGTTCTACGAAGCTTATCCCGGCAGTGTCAATGATGTATCCCAGCTTCAGCACATGCTGGACAAAGCGGCGGCGTATGGCTACAGGAACGCCGGGTTCATACTGGACAGGGGGTACTTCAGCGAATCGAACATCAGGTTCATGGACCGGAACGGCTTTGAGTTCATCATGATGGTGAAGGGATGCCGCGACCTGGTCAGCTCACTGATCTTAGAGCATAAGGGCGAGTTTGAAGACGAATGGGAGAACGCGATCCCTTATTACGATGTCAACGGCATGACAGTAAAGGGCAGGCTGCTTAAAGGCGACGAAAAAGACAGGTACTTCCATATCTATTACAGTGATTACAGGAAGGCGAGGGAAAGGGCAAAGCTGCAGCTGCTGATCCGTGAACAGAAGGAACAGCTGGAAAGCCTGAAAGGGACAGTATATGAGAAGACCGGAGGCTGGCGGTCGCCGTATTTTGACCTGATCTACCATACAGAGAAAGGGAGCGGGAAGAAGACCCTGCAGTTCATCCGTGAAAGGCAGGACGTGATATCAAGAGAGATCAGGCTGTGCGGTTACTTCTGCATCATCACATCCGCAGAGATGACGGCGGAAACGGCGCTCGACCTGTATAAGAGCCGCGACAGTTCTGAGAAGCTGTTCCGGGGCGACAAGTCCTATCTCGGGGAGAGATCCATGCGGGTATACCATGATGAGCCTGTACACAGCAAGATCTTCATAGAATTTGTAGCACTGATCATACGGAACAAGATATATACCTGCCTGAAAGACCGGATGAAGGAACTCCACAAGAAAAAGAATTACATGACTGTCCCTGCAGCCCTGAAAGAGCTGGACAAGATCGAGCTGATCAGGCAGGCGGACGGAACATACATCCTGGACCATGCAGTGACAGCGACGCAGAAGGATATCCTGCAGGCTTTCAACCTTACAGCGGCAAATGTCCGGAAGGAAGCAGGAGAACTCGGAAAGCAGCTGAGTGTACTGACGAACTGAGGGGAGGGCGAATGTAATGGCAAGGAAAGCGCTGGATATCAGGATAAGGATAGAGCGGCAGGAGAAGAAGATACTGAAGCTGAGACAGGAACTGGAGGAAGCACAGGATCAATATGAGAAACTTCTCCAGGAAAAGGCGGAAGCCGACAAGGAGAAGCTGTTCGAAGCCTATAAGAAGAGCAGGCGGAGCCTGGATGAGATCGTAGATTTTATGAAGGGCAAAGCTGATCTGTAACAAATATGCTACAGAAAAATGAAGCCACAAGGAGAGTGTTTTTGATGCGCTGAAGCGGCAGAAATCGATGTTGTCGAGGTGTTGAGAGTTAATTATCGAGGAAGTTCACAGTCATCCTTAAGCCCTGCGACTTCCGGCACACACAGTCTGACATCAATTCCCTGA
>CAMNNV010000121.1 GCA_946546075.1 uncultured Bacillota bacterium
GATCCGTTTGTTGTACTCCTCGGAAAGCCTGAGAAGTTCTTCATCGGATTCCGCCTCTGCGAGGGATCTGGCCATGATCTCATCCACTCCAATGAGAAAAATACTGATGTCTCCACTCTTCCCGGCAGGAGAAGTGATCAGGTAGTTATAGCCTTCATCGACCACGTTCTCCCCGAGAGCTGTAAATCTCAGGTACGGCTCCATCAGCACCTTAATGACGTCTCGGCCCATCAGATCTTCCAACGGCCTGTCGATACCCTTTTCTTCTATTCCCGTCTCCAGGAAATCCTCCGGGATCATCGTGATCTCTATGATCTCGTCCTCTCCCGACACATCGCTGACTTCCTTCGGCATTTCTTTGCTTATCAATTCCTCGATCAGTACTGCGGAGCAGCGTTTGCCGACTACGTCAGGTTTGTGGATCACACTTTCGCCGGCATATTTCTTACGATATTCCAGCGGCGGCATGTGCAGCCATTCTTCAAAATGCTTCGTATAGTAGCGCACCGCGGAGAACCCTGTTTCTGATGCGATCTGTCCGATACTCATATCCGTATTGAGCAGCAGTTCCTCTGAGGCTTCTACCCTTATGTAATTCAGCAGCTGCTGGAAACTGTGTCCTGATGCGTCTTTGATGTTGTGCGACAGGTAATACAGATTCAGATCTTCCCGGTCTGCTATTTCTTTTAGCGTAAGTTTCCTCTGATAATTGTCGCAGGCGTACTGAAGCACCCTTCTCAATCTCGTTGCAGAATTGCCGTTTGCTTCAGTCTCGTGGGTCTTGATCCCGAGACTTGCGATGATATTATGCGCCGTTTCCACAACTTCATCCTCATACAGTTCGCCTTTTGTAATGAGCGCCATCATCATTTTTCGCATATAGTTTGCTATGATGGCAGCAGATCCCGCCCCATGGGCATCACAATAGTAATAAGTATCCTCAAGTTCCGGGTAATACCGTTTGAAGTACTCCGTATCCAGGTGCAGCATCATTACAACGCAATCATCTGTCACCGCAGATACCTCATGGAGCTCCAGCCCGTTTATGACCGTCACTACCCCCTTGGATGCCTTGCGTATACGTCCTGAACATTTGACCCTTGCCTCTCCGTCCAGTACGTACAGCAATTCGATATCTTTGTGGTAGTGCATAGGATAATTTTCCAGCAAAATTGCTGTAACTTCGACTGGTATGTCTCTTTCGTAAAAAATTTTTTCGCAGAGCATTTCCGACCCCTTTTTATGATCTTATGTAAACCGTTGTTCGCACTTTATCTACATCTGTTTCAACAAGCCGAGATTTCGATAATTTGAACTATCAGACAGGTTATCCACAGAAAAACAGAAATCGTATACAATCTTATCAACCATGCCTTGTGGATAAGTGTCTTTATAAGAATCCTTTGATTTCAACGTTTTCTTCTGTCAAGTCCTTTTTCTTCGCCTACTTATCCACAACCCGTTCGCATTTATCCCTGGAAATCCCGAAAAACGCTAAAAATAAGGCTTTTTATCGATTTTCCCATTTATTGCCTTTTCCAATTCGTGGAATCCATAATACTGACGTATTACTGTTGACAAATACGATTATATGACATTTTGCACTATTTTTCACCATTCTGTTTGACTTTTTTGCTCCCCCTCCTTACACTCTATTTGTATGAATAAAAGCCGGAGGTAAGAAATGACTGTAAGAAAACTTTTTCAGGAAGATGTATATATCAAAAATTGGGATGCTGTGATCACCAGGGAAACTGCCTGTGACGACGGCACTGCGAAGCTGTGGCTTGATCAGACTGCTTTTTTCCCTGAAGGCGGCGGCCAGAGCTGCGACCTGGGTCATATCGGTGACATGAAAGTCCTGGATGTCCAGGAGGACGGACAGGAGGTCGTTCATACCGTTGCAACAGATGGCAACACACCTCGCGTTGGCGATACCTTCACATGCGAGCTTGACTGGGATCATCGCTTCGACAACATGCAGCGTCACTGCGGAGAACACATCCTCTCGGGGATCTTCTTTGACCTCTTTGGAGGAGTAAACAGAGGATTCCACATGGGACACGACTCCATGACGATAGATATCAGTCTCGAAGAGGATCCGAAAATCACAGAGATCACCTACGAGATGGCTATGGAAGCAGAGCTCGCAGCAAATAAAGTCATCTGGTCGGACGCACCCGTCACGGTGATGCGCTTCGACAGACGCCAGGATGCGGAGAAGCTTCCTCTCAGAAAGGCCCTCGCCATCGATGAGGACATCTCGATCGTATGCGTAGGATCACCAGAAAACGCTGCTGATTGCGTGGCATGCTGCGGCACCCACCCATCCACGGCAGGACAGGTCGGACTGATCAAGATCTTCAAAGTCGAGAAATACAAAGGCATGTTCAGGATCTTCTTCGAAGCCGGAAGACGCGCTCTGGAGGCCTGCAGGCTCCGCCACGACATTCTCTATAAACTGTCGAACAGATACTCCTCTTCCATCGAAGACTTCCCTGACAAGCTCAAGGCATCCGAAGACAAGAGCGCACAGACGAAAAACAAACTCCACATCATGACCAATGCTCTGATCGCAAAGGAGTCAGAGGCTGTGGACGCCGAGATATCGTCTACCGATGCGCCGGTCATCATCAAAAGACTCGAAGTCTTCAGCATGGATGACGCCTTCAACATGGCCAAGGCTTATATGGGCAAGACCGAAAAGCTGCTGCTTCTTTATGCCGTACCGGATACATCCTTTATCCTCGTATCCTCCGGCACCCCGGCCTGCGGCAAGCTCGTGAAAGAATATGCCTCATTCTACAACGGCAAAGGCGGCGGCAATGACGTTTCCGCAAGGGCGATATTCTCAAATGAGGAAGATGCGATGCTCTTCGCAGACCTCATCACGAAACATCTGAAATAACGATCACAAAACGAAATGGCGGTTTTTGACCGCCATTTTTTATTCAAGGTATATGGTCACTGTCCGTCTGCCCCATCTCCTGCAGGCCGATTTCGAGTTCATATAGATATCGATCGTTTTGCCTTTGATATTGCCGCCCGTGTCCTCAGCTCTGCGCTCTCCGACTCCCTGGATATACACGGTCGTTCCCAAAGGGATCACGCGCGGATCAACGGCGATCTCACCGACTCTTGCTCGCGTGCCCATCGCTGTGCGTCCGCCGCCGGTGTAGGAGTACGCCGTAACCGTCATCTTGCGCTTATAAAGTTTCCCGTTGAACTCCACCGCCGTACCCTTTGCGACAACTTCGCTCACAGGCTTGGTGATGTGTTTTCTCGAAAGCTCTTTTCGCTTCGTTTCCTTGCCGTCTGTATAGGTGATCTTGTACGTCACCTGGTCCTTGCCCTTCTTGCCTTCCGTCACGACCTTGGTCTTGCCTTCCGCCATGGAAGTGTCTTCCTTCGTGACCGTCTCATAATCCACGTCCTCTTCCATCGTCTCTTCTTTTATGACGACTCTTTTGATCACGATCTTCGTGTTGTCCGTCAGTTCCTCATCCACCGCCGGCTCAACGATATCGATCTTGCCGACTTTGATTTTCTTATCCTTCAGCGCCTCGCCAACCGTTTCCTTCAGGGACTTATAGGATTTCGTCTTACCGTCAGCCGTCACAACAAAATCCTTCGCATGGATCAGCTCGATGGACATCCCGTCCGTCACATACGCCTCCGGCACAACGGAAAGGTGGTCTTCTTCGCAATAATCAAATCCGTTCTGATGCAAAGCATCGACGACGTGGAACTTCGTTGTTGTCAGTTCCTCCTGCTCCCCGTTTATGACAGCATGTACGGTCCTCGGCGTCATCGTCGTATAGACGATGGTAAAAGCGATCAGAAGTGCCATGAGCAAAATGTTGCCGTATACTGCTCCAAAGCGTGCGAAGTGACCTTTGCTGCTGTCCTGCGCAGTTTCATGCTCCGGCTCCTGCGCTTCTTCCATTTCCGGCTCTGGTGCCGGTTCTTCTGCGGCTTCCGGCTCGTCGATGATGACCGGCTCTTCCGTGGCTTCCTTCTCCGCAGCAGCGTGCTCCGCTTCCTTTGGGAGTTCCGTCTCTTGCACGTCTTCGCGCTCCGCTT
>CAMNNV010000122.1 GCA_946546075.1 uncultured Bacillota bacterium
AGCGAGGTCTGCACGCCGGTGTCGCTGACCTCCAGCGTGATGAGGGCGGTGCCGGAGGATTCGTTGGGATCTACCGTCACGTGCGTCACGTCCACGCCCGCATTGTGGAGTTCATACGTCGTCAGCCTCGCCCCCTGCAGCAGCGGTCTCGTCTCATCCGCAAACACTTTCAGCTCTACGCCCTTTTCTTTTCCCAGCAGGATCGGTCCCAAAGCAGTCCCGTATCTCGATGTGGCCAGGGGTCCTGCGTTGCAGTGCGTCAGGATCCCGTCGCCGTCCTTTACAAGGCTCAGCCCGTACTCCGAGATTGCCCGGCACATCTCGATATCCTCTTCGTGGATCGCGATGGCTTCCCGCTTCATGACTTCTATGATCTCCGCCTGTGCGGTCTCATCTGCATCCTCTGCACCTGCCGCCATGGCAGCACCGATGACTCTTTTGACCGCCCACGGCAGGTTCACGGCCGTAGGCCGCGAGGAGATGAGATACTCTCCGTCTTCCTGAAGATGACGCGCAAAATCTTTGCACGGTCCCCTTCTTGCTGCCAGGACGTACATGCAGTACGCCGCGCATATCCCGATGGCCGGTGCTCCCCTTACCTGAAGCTTATGGATCGCTTCGTACATCTGCTGAGGCTCTGTCAGTTTCCTGAATTCCGTCGTATTCGGAAGCAGGCTCTGGTCAAGGATGACCACAGCCTGCTCTTCTTCACTTAATCTCACGCCGTCTGCGTGTGTTATTTTTGTTATATCGTTCTTGCTCATGATGCTCATTATGCGGCTACTTCGCCGTTTCTTACGAAATAATTCTCATACCAGACGATGAAGGAATAGATCGTCCAGATCCTCTTCATGTTGTGGGCCTTGCCGCTTCTGTGGTTCTCAAGAAGCTCCGTGATGTAGTCGATGTTGAAGAATTCCTTCGCCACATCTCCCGTGAACTTTTGCATGACCATGTTGTAGAATTTGTCCTGCTTGAGCCAGTCGTTGAGTGGTACAGGGAATCCGCGCTTCGGCATGCTGGCCTGCTTCTCAGGCACCTGCTTGCGGGCTGCTCCTCTGAGTGCGATCTTCGTCAGGGTCTTTGACACTCTGTGCTTTGACGGGATGCTGAGAGCTACCTTGAGCATCTCTCTGTCGAGGAACGGTACTCGCAGCTCGAGGGAATGTGCCATACTCATCCTGTCTGCCTTCACCAGGATATCCTGGACCAGCCACGTGTTCAGATCCACGTACTGCATCCTCGTGATATCGTCTTCTCCTGCGCATCTGTCAAAGAACATCTTGGAGTACTCTGACGGCTTCTTCGCCGGGATATTCGGGTTCAGAACCTTGTCGCGCTCTGTATAATTGAAGTTGTAGTTGTTTCTGATATAGTACTCATCCACAGTCTGTGCTCCTCTAGTAAGGAAACGCTTGCCGTGGAATCCCTGCGGGAGCACGCCTGCAGCCTTGGCTGCCATCTTCCTGATCGCTTTAGGCACCTTCCTCTGATACTCTTCGAATGCCAGAGGATCCTGATAGTAGTAATATCCGCCGAAAAGTTCGTCTGCTCCCTCTCCGGAAAGAACGACCTTCACCTGCTCCGCAGCCTTCTGGGCCAGGAAGTACAGTGCTACAGCCGATGGGTTCGGCAGCGGCTCGTCCATGTAGTACTGCACGTACGGCACGGCGTCGAAATACTCATCTGCCGAGATCTTCTTCGTGAAGATATCCACGCCTATGGTCTCTGCGAAATCTTCTGCGTACTTCAGTTCACTGTATTTTTCTTCTACGAATCCTACCGAGAAAGTCTTCAGATTGTGGTTCTTGGAGATCTCCTTGACGACGTAACTTGAGTCCACACCGCTTGAGAGGAATCCGCCGACTTCTACGTCTGCGATGCTGTGAGCCTTGATGCTCCCGTGGAACGTCTCTGCGATGATGTCTTCCCACTCCTCAAGGGATTTGCTGTCATCGATGTCGTACTTCATGATGTAGTACGGCTCGATCTCGATCTGTCCGTCCTTTGCCGTGAAGTAATGGCCCGGCGGCATCTTATATACGTTTTTGAAAAGTGTCTCGTTTGTCGGGATGAATTCGAAGCAGAGGTATTCCGGGATCCTGTCTCTGTTCAGTTCCTTCTCGAAGTTCGGGTTCGCTGTCAGGGACTTGATCTCTGATACGAACATCATGTCTCCGTCCTTGCTGTAATAGAAGAACGGCTTGATGCCGAAGATGTCTCTGGCGCCAAAGAGCGTCTTCTCTACGCTGTCCCAGATCATGTATGCGAACATGCCTCTCAGTTTCTTTGTAAAGTCCTTGCCGTACTCCTCGTATCCGTGGATCAGTACTTCGGAATCTGCGCCGGTCCTGAACTCATGGCCCTTGGCGATCAGGTCTTCACGAAGCTCCTGATAGTTGTATATTTCTCCGTTAAAAACGAGTACTTTCGTATTATCTTCGTTATATATCGGCTGGCTTCCGCCCTCAAGGTCGATGATGCTCAGACGCCTGAACCCCATGGAAAAGGTGTCGTCCACGTAGTAGTCGTCCTGGTCGGGACCTCTGTGAGCGATCTTATCTGCCATTGCCTTGATGATATCGCGGTTTTCACCTGCGTCAGCATTCTTGTTGAACATGCCTACGAATCCGCACATAGTTTTTTTCGTTCCTTTCGTTAATAAATAGCACTACACCTTGCATAGCAACTTATATTATACCACAAAACTTAGTATTTCATAAAGGTTCTTACGACCTTGTTCGCGATCTTATAGACAGGGCCTTCCATCGTCCTGCGCACCCCTGCCAGTTCCTCGCGGATCTTTATGGACTGCGGGCAGTGTTTCTCGCATGCTCCGCACCCGATGCAGTTGGAAGCCGCCGTGACTTCTTTGCGCAAAGTGGTGCTCTGCAGATACTCTCTCATGGCCGTCACGTAGCCGTCGGTGTATCTCTTGTTGTACGCCGAAAAACATCCCGGTATGTCCACCTTCGCAGGGCACGGCATGCAGTAGCCGCAGGCTGTGCATCCCACTTTCATTCCTTTGTACATGGCTTCCACCACTTCCTTCAGGAATGCGTCATCTTCCTCTGTCATCTCTCCGATCCTGGCGCCGTCTGCCGTGGCCAGATTCTCCCGGAGCATCTCCATGGAGTTCATTCCCGAAAGCACGCACATGATCTGCTCCTGGCTCCAGAGCCAGCGGAATGCCCACTGGGCCGGGCTCTTGCCTGACGGATGTGCATCGAAAAGTTTCTGTGCTTCCTTCGGGATGTTGTTTACCAGTTTACCGCCGCGCAGCGGCTCCATGATCAGCACCGGCACTCCCTTTGATGCTGCGTACTCGAGTCCCTTTCGGCCTGCCTGCGTGTTCTCGTCCAGGTAGTTGTACTGGATCATGCAAAAGTCCCAGTCGTATGCATCGATCAGCTCGCAGAATGCGTCCTTGTTGCCGTGATAGGAAAAGCCGATCTGGCGGATCTGGCCGGACTCTTTCTTCTCGCGGATCCAGGCTTCTACGCCCAGGCTCTTGAGGCGCTCCCAGCTCTTCACATCGGTGAGCATGTGCATCAGGTAGTAATCCACGTAGTCCGTACGCAGCCGCTTCAGTTCTTCTGCGAACATCTTCTCCATATTTTCACGTTTACGGATGAGATAGTGCGGCAGTTTCGTTGCGATATACACATCTTCCCGGATCCCGTTTTCTTCAAGTATCCTGCCCAAAGCAGCTTCATTGCCGGGATAGATATACGCCGTATCATAATAATTGATGCCCGCTTCATATGCCGCCATGATCTCCTTTGACGCCTTCTCGACATCGATCATACCAGCCTTCTTGCTGAAGCGCATGCATCCGTATCCCAGTATTGAAATATCGTTTCCGTATTTATCTTTGCGGTACTGCATTTTCGATCCACCCACCTTGATTTCCCCCTACTGTATTATATGGATACCCGGCCTGTTCGGCAATGTTTTTGTTGATGTTCGTTGCCTGGCCGCGGCTTGCGTGCCTCTCGGTGTGCGGAACCTCCGCTGCCTGGCGGAATCCCCGCTGCCTGGAGCTCCTGCGGTGCTGGCAGAC
>CAMNNV010000123.1 GCA_946546075.1 uncultured Bacillota bacterium
TTCTTCTTTCTCTGATCTCTTTCTCGAGATTGTTTCTCTGTTCATGAGCTTCTTCTTTCGCTGCAAGTACCATTTCTTTTCTCAGCGTTTCAGCTCTGTCTTCTGCTTCAAGTATGAGGTTCTTAGCCCTCATCTCCGCATTTCCAACGGTCTTTTCGCCGATGGACTTGCGCAGTATATATCCAACCAGTAACCCTATGCCAAGTGCTACCAGTCCTACTACAACTATCAGTATTGATGCAATTGTCATATACTGTTTTCCTCCTTAATTTAGTATTTAGTTTTCAAATTACAACTATATTTTAATTCTTACTTGCAAATATCAATAAGCAAAGTCCGCATATTATTTCGCAAAAAAGCATACACGTTATTATATGATTTTTGTGTCTTATCGTCAAGTGCGCGATATCCATTTATTTCTATATCGCCACACAAAAAAATAGAGGCCGGTCTTAGACCCGGCCTGATACTATCCTGTAAACGATTTCTTTGAAATTCTTCTCGATGTATGTACCACTCTTACATACTATAGGGATCCCCTTATTCGTCGAGATATGTATATTATCATCATCCTGGATGATACCTACGAGCTTGCCCTGGAGCATCTCGGAAATATCAGCAAGAGAAGGCACCATATGAGATCTCATCAGATCTACTCTCACCTTGTTGACAACGATCCTGATGTCGGTGAGTCCCTTGTCCATCAGATATCTCTCCGTGACATCTGCGTCCCTCAGGGATGCGACTTCAGGCTCCGTAACGAGCACTGCTTTATCTGCAGGTGCAATGGCTACATCAAAAAGATCGTTGATTCCTGCCGGGCAGTCGATGATGATAAAATCGAAACTTCCGCTGAGTTTGTCACAGAGTATCTCCATATGGAGCGGCGTTATATCCCTGTCATCTCTCCTTGGTGATGCTGCCATGAAATAGAGGCTGTCAAAGCCATCCACCTTGATCATCGCCTTCTTGATCCTGCATATACCGGACATGACATCCATGATATTATAAACGACCCTGTTCTCCATACCGAGGTACAGATCCATGTTGCGAAGGCCCATATCAAGGTCTATGAGCATGACACGTGCACCTCTCGATGCCAGAAATGCTCCCATATTCACAGCGAACATGGTTTTTCCCGTTCCGCCTTTGCCTGATGAAACTAAAATTACCTGACTCATCTTTAACTTCCCCTGAAACAAACTTTTACAAATATAGTTTGCCTATATTCAGTTCAAAAGTCAAGTAACAACTTTAAATTATCTTAAGGCTGCGGCTCAGCAGTCCGTGCTGACATATCCTTCGCTCACCATGCTTACGGAGGTCCCATCCCCGATGATCACATGATCGATGACGTGGATCCCCAGCAGCCGCCCTACTTCGATGAGTCTTTCTGTCGTCTCTATATCTTCTCCGCTGGGCGTGGGATCCCCTGACGGATGATTATGCACGAGGATGATGGATCCTGCACACCTTCTCACCGCCTGCGCGAACACTTCCCGGGGATGACTGACGCTGGAACTGATATCGCCGATGGATATGACGACTTCCTCTATGATCTCCCCTTTGGGATTGAGAAGAAGGCCGATGAGATGTTCTTTCTTATATCTGCGCATCTTCCCCATAAACAGGTCCACTACATCTTCTGAACATTTTATCGCTCCTTTGACCTTCGCAGGCTCACACGTGATCCTCCTTCCAAGCTCTGCTGCTGCTATGATGCTGCAGGCTCTGGCCTGTCCGATCCCTTCTGTTTCCATCAGTTCTTCAGGGGTGCATTCTGCCAGAAATCCCACGCCTCCTCTGGGATCCGACAGAAGATCCATCGCCACTTCGACAGCTGACTTGCTCCCGATCCCGGCACCTATGATGATCCCCAGCACCTCCGCAGTGCTGAGAGCCTCCCTGCCGTATTTCAATAACTTCTCTCTCGGCCTCTCAGAAGCCGGCATCTCCGAAATCCTCATATACGCTCCTTTCTTCTATTGCTATGTTTGCCATATTTTACCATATATGCGGGTGTCTGTCAATTATTTCCATCTGTGAGTCCCTTACTTCTTCCTCATCATCCTTCTCGGAGCGAATCCGACTTCCATTCGCACACCAAAAAACCAGGCTCTATTCGAGCCCGGTCTCTTCATCTGTTTCTATCTGTTCATTATGCGGCGCTATCCGGCAAGCATGCTCCTACTTCACGATATCGAGCACAGCATTGATGACTTCTTCGATGCCCATGCCAGTCGTATCCAGCTCTACGGCGTCCTCCGCCTTGCAGAGCGGGTTGAGTTCCCTCGTCATATCGTTATAGTCTCTCTGCTTGATATCCTCCAGGATCTGATCATAATCGACCTTCTCGCCCTTCTCGACCAGCTCCTTATACCGTCTGTCTGCCCTTTCTTCTGCTGAGGCAGTCAGATAGATCTTGTACTCTGCATCTTTGAGAACGTTGGTGCCGATATCGCGACCGTCCATGATGATGCTCTTTCTCGTGCCCATCGCCCTCTGGATCTCGACGAGTTTCGCGCGGACCGGCGCCTTGGCCGACACGACGGAAGCCATCATGGATATCTCATTCGTCCTGATGACATCGCCTACGTCCTTGCCGTCCAGCAGGATCCTGCCCTCTGTGAAGTCGATATCGGTATCCGCCAGCATCTTATCGAGTGCCTCCGCATCATCAGGGTCGATCCCCGACTGCTTCACCTTATATCCTACTGCTCGATACATAGCGCCCGTATCTATATAATCTATGCCAAGTCTTGCCGCAACGGCCTTCGCGATCGTGCTCTTGCCGGCACCGCTGGGACCGTCTATTGCTATTCTGTAAATATCACTCATTTCGTTTCCCCAGTCTAATTCTTATTCGTAAGGAGCTTCTCAACTTCGGCGACAAAAGTATTCACGTCTGTGAACTGTCTGTAGACGCTCGCAAAGCGCACGTATGCTACTTCGTCCAGATCTCTGAGTCTCTCCATTACCAGTTCACCGATGAATGTGCTTTCGACTTCCTTCTCCATCATATTGTTGAGACCTCTCTCGATCTCGTCTACGATTTTCTCCATCTCTGCGAACGGAACAGGTCTCTTCTCGCAGGCTCTGATGATACCATTCAGGAGTTTGTTGCGGTCGAATGCTTCTCTCCTGCCATCCTTCTTGATGACCATGAGGATCATCTCTTCCACCTTCTCATATGTGGTGAAACGCTTACCGCAGGACTCACATTCCCTTCTTCTTCTAATAGCATGGCCATCTTCGGTATGTCTCGAATCGATTACCTTGCTGTCTTCATTTTCGCAATATGGGCACTTCATTTCTTCTTCCTCCTTAAGCATATGCTCCCTTGAACTTCATTCTACTATATATAGTATGTTTTGTCTACCCCGCCGGGTCTTCTTGTGGTCAGCCCCAAAAAAACAAGGCGGCTATAAAGCCGCCCGTTTAAGGTCGTTATTTTTTGTAGTCCTGAAGATGACCGGATGACAACCTGTCGAAATAACTCTTCGTCTCCGCCGCCACAACGCCGCTGAGCACAACGAGTGCGATGAGGTTTGGAATAGCCATAAGGCCGTTGAAGATATCTGCGATGGTCCATACTGCTGCTACAGTGAGGAATGGGCCGATCAGTACTGCCAGTATGTACAGCCAGCGGAATACCTGAACGATCGACATGTTTCCTTCTGCCAGATACTCGAGACATCTTTCGCTGTAGTAGTCCCATCCGAGGATCGTGGTGAATGCGAAGAATGTCAGACAGATCATCAGTACGAATGATCCCACGGCATCGGACCAAGGAAGTCCTGCTCCAAATGCGATGGCTGTTACATCGACACCATCTACTTCAGCGCCAGACCAAGCTTGCGGAACTGAAGCACTTTGACCCTGATGGTGAGCAGGATACCTGTTCCCATGATAAGAACGATGAG
>CAMNNV010000124.1 GCA_946546075.1 uncultured Bacillota bacterium
TCGCACACGTCAAGAAGAAGTGCAGCCATCTCCAGAGCATGGGTACATGATGTCGTCAGCAGTGCTTCTCTGACTTCTGCCCTATCTTCTATCCACGCATTGCACTTCTTAGTAAAAACTCCGTCTCCGGATATCTTGCCGTTTGAAACGGCGGTCTTGATATTGTCCAGTTCATTGCCCAAACAGGGCGGAACATTGAATTTAACCATATCCACCTTCTTGATGTAAGTGTCTATTTCTTCGTGAATGCCTTCATGGCATTCTCCAGGATCTGTGCCAGTGCATCCTCACCTGAGGAGTTGCTGCTGTGGGATCCCGATGTGCTGCCGCCTGCGAGACCTCCCAGGATGTTCTGGAGAAGGTCTTCCAGTTCACTTCCCGACTCCTGTTTCAGGATCTCCATGACAGACTTTTTCTTGGCTGCAGATGCTTTCCTGTAGAGACGCACGAGGCGCAGTTCCTCAGCAGTCAGATCACTGCCGCCTTCCCTGTCAGCCAGTTCAAGCAGCGGCCTGGAGGATACGCCGGCAGCTTCGGCAATCGCCTTCAGCTGTGCTCTTGTCGGCTCCATCTCACCGGCCTCTATCTTCTTCAGCTCCGCAGCAGTAAGCCCGGACACCTCAGATGCAAGCTGCTCCTGAGTCATCTCGGCAAACTTCCGAGCTTCCTTGATTTTCTCGCCTAATTTCTTTCCCATATTATCTCCTTTCGGTCAAAAACCGATATGAAAACGCATGGTGACGAATTATTATCGCTTGGTGACTCTTCGTACTGTAACGACACCCTTGCGGACTTTGCCGATCTTCGTACCCTTCTTGGTAGCCTCTGCCACCTTGCCGTTACCTACATAGATCGCCACGTGATGCTTGTAGCAGATGATGTCTCCCGGCTGCGCATTCTTCATGGATACGCCCTTGCCGAATCTCTGGATCTTCCCATGGCTGTTTGGTACGTTGACGCCATACATCCTGAAGATCGCTCTGACATACTGGACACAGTCGATACCTGTCTTGAAGCTCTTACCGCCATATTTATACGGTGCTCCCAGATGCTGTTTCGCTGCTGCTACCACATCATCTCCGTCGTTATATACAGGTGCTCCTTCATACGTCTTCCAGTCTTCACCTTCCGGGAGTCCCATCGTTCCCTTGTAGACAACAGCCGGTTCACCTTCTTTAACGACTTTTGATGAGACAGCCTTCTTGTCCTGTACTTCACCGTTGACGCTGGTGATCTCATACGTCACGTCCTTGACGCCGTCCTTGCCTTCTTTCTCGACTCTGGACTCGCCGGCGAACATGTCTTTGTCTTCTTTATACTCAATATCAGGAGTGAACTTCTTCTGCTTGACCTGTTCACTCTGGATCGTTGCGGAGAAGAGTTGATTATCATTGTTGGCATCCGTGATATATTCGATCGCTTCAGAGCCCGTCATCATATCTTCTTTGTTGAAGGCATCGCTGATGCTGCCCTTCTCGAGCTTGAGCTCCTTGTCTAGCGTGACATTCGTCATCGACGAATCTTCAGGCACGTATGATGCGATGACTCGTCTCATGACCATCTTGCCCACTTCTTCATTCTTGACTGTAACGAGCGTCTTGCCGTTGGCCGTCACCTGACATGGGATGAGAAAACTCGATGCCAGGATACCGCCTCCCGCCAGTACCACAACGATAGCTGCTATTAAAATAATCTGTTTCGTAATTTTTTTCATTTTCTTTAGACCTCACCCATCAATGTTACCACATGTTGTGTCATTGGTACAGACAAATCTTGGGTGTTACACATCATATTTGCACATGAAACTCTCATGCCGGAGTCCGCTCAGCACATAGCAAGAGACGGCTCTCTGCCGCCTCCCATAAATAACACTATTTCTTCTTATCTTCTTTCTCTGGGAGAGCCTCTACAGCCTCTGCCTGAACAGGTTTCGCAGTTTCCTTTGCAAGCTTCTGCTCATCGAGGTGCTTCATCTCTTCCTTGCGCCTTTCTTTTGCGTGCCTCTTACCGGCAACGACTTTGGAGACGATGAAGATGAAGATACCCAGTACGATCAGCACGATGCCTGTAATAATGAGGGGCAGCTCCATTTCCGTAACAAAAATGATCTCAGGTGTCCTCATGCCCAGCCATACCAGCACGCCTCCGACGACTGCAACGTCAAGGCCTCTTATGAAGTTCCTTACGACGGAAGGCAGCACGCTCAGAAGTACGATCAGAGCTACGATAATGACAAGCCCTACGAGAAGCTGCATCTTGAAAGCATCCCAGTTGTCGTTCCAATCCTGCGGGATGATATTGGCCAGCACGTCCCAGATATTCTGGCTCTTCAGAGTCTGGACAGCATTCATGCCCTTTTCGGTAAGTTCTCCGGCCTTCGCTGCCAGAGATCCATTGTCGGCGGTAAGGATTTCTTTCATTTTCGTCACCCTCCTCTATCTACATATATGGCTTCTCTTCCAAAGCCAGTTCGATCAATCTGTCTATGAGTTCATCATATGGTATGCCTGAATCCTGCCAAAGCTGAGGATACATGCTGATCTGTGTGAATCCGGGAAGTGTATTGAGTTCATTGAGTACGACTCTGCCACCATCTTCAAGGAAAAAGTCGATCCTCGCAAGTCCTCTGCATCCCATGATGTTGTAGACTGCGAGAGCAGCCTCTTTGATCTTCTCTTCGAGAGCCTCCGGCAGATCACGCACGATCTCCGTTCTGGAAGCCGCGTTCTCATACTTTGCGTTGTAGTCGTAGAATTCGTTGGCTGCAAAGATCTCGCCGATGCTCGATGCTGAGGCGTCTTCATTTCCCAGCACGGCGACTTCGATCTCACGTCCTACGATCGTCTCTTCGATGAGCACTTTGCTGTCGATCTCGAATGCGATCTCGAGAGCCTTTTCTAATGTATCTGCGCTCTTGACTTTGCTGATGCCTACGGAAGAGCCTGCATTGGCGGGTTTGACGAAGAGCGGGAAGCTGTCTTCAAAGAAATCATTGATCCTTCTCATCTCCGCTGCTCTGTCTGCCTCGAATTTGTTCCTGTTTGACACGTAACATCTGGCCTGTGCCACCCTGCCGTCCTGCTTTACCATGGCCTTCGTTATGGCCTTGTCCATGCTGGCGGCAGATGATGTGGTGCCGGAGCCTACGAAAGCGATTCCTGATAACTGCAGCAGTCCCTGCAGCGTTCCGTCTTCTGCGTTCTGTCCATGCATGACCGGGATGATGACATCGATGTGCTTATCCATGAAGGATCCGTCCATCTCCTCGACTACCATTCCGTGGATCGCTCTGTCAGGAGAAATGGAAGCCCTTCTGTTTCCCGGGACATTCTCCCATGTGCCGTCTGCGATCTGCTCCGGTGCCGCATCGGTCAGGAGCCATCTTCCGTCCTTCGTGATACCTATGGTGAATATATTGTATTTGTCTCTGTTGATATGGTTCAGCACGGATTCTGTACTGAGCCTGGAGATGTCATGTTCCGATGATACACCTCCGAATAAAATAAGTACGTCTTTCTTTTCCTGCATTATGATTCGTCCTAATATAATCCTGTTTTTGCTGATATCCTGGAGCTGATCTCCTGAACGTGGTCTGTTGGCGTATAACCCTGCTGATTGAAGAAGTCCTCGTGCAGCTTCGTCACGTTCGATGACAGGGTGACCGGTGGCCCGTACCATGCGTCACCTGTCCAGCTTCCTACATCGTAAGGCCAGCCTGTGGAGGATGATGTCATATCAAAGGAATTGAGTTTCATCATCATGCCCATGATATCTGCCGTAGACATGTTGGTCTTCATCTCCGGCATAACATTCTTCGTGATTTTCTTGAGAGCGGAGTAGTCCATGTGCTTCGCCTTCTCGAAGGCCTTCTTGACTACGATCTTCATTCTCTCGTTTCTTCTGTAGTC
>CAMNNV010000125.1 GCA_946546075.1 uncultured Bacillota bacterium
CATTTCTCGTGTATTGTATAGCCACGAGCTCCTTGATGATCTCATCCCTGTCTTCTCCCTTGTCCTCGAAGTATCTTCTGACGATCGAAGCATTGGAGAATACTGCGTGTGCGCCGCCGCCCGGCTGGAATGAGAACGCATCCATGCCTGAGATCGACTTCAGATATCTCTCCACTTCGTAGTAAACTTCCAGCGTTCCCTGCATCGTTTCCGTATCCTGCAGCGGATGCATTTCTGTGATCTTAGGATCCCCATTTGCTGTATGCTCCTGTATTTTCGGGCTGTACTTCATCGTACAAGTTCCCTCACACATATCTGCGGTGACATCAACACCCAGGATCTCCTGTGTGAGCCTCATGAAGTGTCTGTTTACTTTGTACTGGCTCAGTTCCGGCAGATCCGGAGACGCCTTTCTCTTGAGACCTTCCGGAATTCCCAGATCTTCACCGATTTCCGCTTTTATGTCCATATGGGCCTTTGGAGGCACGATGCCTCTTTCACCCGGAACACTAAGTTCATAAATAATCGGCTCATCCCATTTAGCTTCATGGAATTCGCGAATCAATTTGCCGTTCATATATGCCATATCGCACCTCCTACTTAGTGATCCTTCTTAAAGCTTCAACTAAACGATCCGTATCTTCCTTGAGAGTTGTTTCTGTAACACTGTAAAGCGCACACTGCCCGAGCTGTGGGAAATCACTGCTGAGGTCGAATCCTCCGAATATCCCTTCTGCAAGAAGTGCCTTATTGATCTCTGCAACACTCTTACCACAGCCATTAAAATCAACTACGAATTCATGGAAGCACGGGCCGCTGAATCTCAGAGCAAGTCCCTGGATCTCGCTGAGTTTCTTCTGCGCATAGCGGCAGTTATACAGGATCGTTTCGCCGATCTCTTCGAATCCCTTTGGTCCCATCAGCGCCATGTATACGCAGGCAGCAGCCATCCAAAGATTTTTGCCTGTGCCGGTATATTCCTTCCCTTTTGCTCTCTGGCTGTAGTGCGTACGGTAGTTGAGGAGAATACCGAATGCCAGTTCCGTTTCCACTTCAGGCTCACAGAAGCCGTACATGTAATCTTTGTATTCATTCAGGTACTTCGCATCTCTCTTTGTTGAGATGAAACCGGCCTGTCCTCCACCATTCGCCTGATGAAGTCCCAGACTGTGCAGGTCACCGCAAACGATCGTTGCACCGAGTTCCATCGGAGCTTCAAGAACGCCGAGAGCGATCGGATCCGTGTATACGATGAATTCCGCACCCTTTGCAAGAGCCATCTGCCCTATTTCACGGATGTTCTGCTCCATCATGCCCAGAAAGCTAACCATTTCGACTACAACAGCCGTAACATCCTCTGTCAGCGCCTCTTCCAGCTTTGCCAGATCCATGAGACCTGTTTCATCGTCATGATCGATGTACACCTGCTCGATCGCATTTTCTTCGTGGACGGAAGCCAGATAGTTGCCGATGATCCTCTTGTTCTGCGGATTCATTGTCGCCGGCAGAAGCACCTTCGTCCTGCCGTTGATCCTGTTTGCCATGCAGATGGATGTGGCCAGTGCCTGGCCCCCATCGTACTGAGGGACGCTCAATGCCTCGGTCCCCAGCAGTTCACAGATCATGCTGTTATATTCCGCAAAGATCTGATATTTACCATGGTCAGCCCATCCGTCTGATCCGTAACTCGTAAGCAGTTCGCCTCTCGTTATGATCTCGTCTACAACTGCAGGCACATAGTGATTCGCACAACCGGCTCCCAGGAAGCTGATCACATCTGCAGTTGTCGTATTTTTGCCGAGCACATTCTGAATATGTCTCTTCATGCCATACTCATCTGTGATCGCCTCCGGAATATCCAGCGTTTCTTTGAATCTCAAACGTTCCGGGATCTCCTCATATAACTGATCCATATCTGTAATGCCGATTGCTGCCATCATTTCCGCCTGAACCTCTGGTGCGGAATTTGGAATATATGGATAAACAGTCTTCTCATTCTTATTGCTCATTTACATATACCTCCTTCCCATTACATATGGTCTTGTACACTTTTATTTCTTTATAGTCCTCCGGCTTCAGTGCGAAGATATCCTGTCCGAATACTGTTATGTCCGCCTTATAACCGGTTTTGATCAGGCCCAGATCCTCTTCTCTGCCAAGTGCTGTTGCTGCGTTGATCGTATTGCCTTTGAGCGCCTCCGGCAGTGTTATGGCCTGATGGATCGTATATCCTTTTCCAAAGAATGGACCTTCTTCGTCGCTGAGACGGTTTACAGCTACGCGTATATGTCTCGCCGCATCCGGTTGTTCTACAGGGAAGTCCGTGCTCCCAACGGTCACGATCGCTCCCGTCTCCATGGCATCCTTGACCCGGACGGCATTCGCGTTGTAGAATTCGTTGCCGCATCCGACCGGCTGTTCATCCGTCGGGGCTTCCTGATACAGGAAGATCGGCTGGAAATTGATTGCAAGCCTCCTGCCGCTGTCGACATAGTCCTTGATCATTTGCAATGTTCGATCTGTCATACATGTTGCGTGCTCGATATGGTTTATCGCCGTTTTATTATCGGACAGACGATACATTTCAATGGCCTTCTCGATTGCCAGATCCCCTTCTGCGTGCACTCTCACACCAATGCCCATATCGTTGGCTTCTTTTATCTTTCTGGAGTAAAAGTCGATGTCATTCACGCAGCCCGGATGCTTGCCCTTGTTGGCTCCGTAGATGTACTCTGCCGTTGTCCATGCCGTAGAATTGATATAACCGCCGTCCATGAACCCCTTGAGTGCATTAAAGAAAAGATAATCGCCGTGGAATGTCGCTATATCCTTTTCCCAAAACGACTTATCGATCGCCAGGGATGTGCAAAGACCGATCCTCAAAGTGAGGCTGCCTTCTGCTTCTCTTTCTAAATATCTTGACTGCGGCCAGATATAATCCGGGGTACTGCCCAGTGGTCTCATTTCCCCGATCGTTGTGAATCCTGCTGCATTAAATCGCCTCTGCACCTCATCGATCGCCTTGTCCGCATCGTCATCACCACCCAGAGTCAGCGCTCTGACATGAAGGATAAAGAAAATCGTTTCGATGAAATATCCCACCGAGCCATCCTCTTCGTACACGACTTCGCTGCCTTCCGGAAGCGGTGCTTCGGGATCATACCCGAGCATCTTCAAAGCTGCTGTTGAGAACGTGCCTCCGTGCAGGGAATGGTCCACCAGCATGATCGGTACATCTCCGAACAGTGCATCCAGATCACTTACATTCAGCCGGCCTGAATTATCAAAGTTGTAGTCAAAAAAATTGTAAATGCCGTTGATCGGCTCCGGATTATCTTCGATAAACTTCGTCATTTCCTGTACAAGTTCATCGTGGGTATATTCAGGAGACAGGAAGCAAGAAGTGACCTGCTCCATCATGATCCCGGGATAGGAGTGTGTGTGGATATCGATCAGGCCGGGTATGATCGTCTTATCCCCCAGATCTTCTATTTCTATCGTCTCGTTATCAAATGGAATATCTTCCTTTGGTCCAACGTATTCAATGATGTCGTTATTCATGACGACTGCGCCTGAAATAGGTTCGCTGCCTTCAGCTGTGAAAATGCTGGAGCTCAGATATGCTTTCCTGCCCATTCTACGTCTCCTTACTGATCTGTACATTTTGCCCGAACACGCATCAGCAAAAGCCAATGCGTGTTCAATAGGTTATTTGATGTGTTTCAATTACAGGCTCTTCTTGATAAGCGCCTTATCTTCTTCTGTCAGTTCTTCTGGTGCCTTCTTCGTCAATTCAACCAGTTTGTCGTAGATCTCTCCTCTTAAAGTGTACAGGAAGAATATTGCCAGTGCTGCCATCAGGGCAACGCCGCCATTGATGTATGTTGCTACGATCCTGATGC
>CAMNNV010000126.1 GCA_946546075.1 uncultured Bacillota bacterium
ACTTGCCTGGTGCCATCTGCCCGAAATCCGCGATGCCATCCGCATCCGTCCTGACCTTGATGCCTTCCATCATCTCTCCCGTCTCCGGGTCCCGGCTCATGAGTTTCTCGCCCCAGGCCGTCTGCCCGGTCACCCTGAAAAGGATGTCGCGGATCTGCCCGTCCTTGCACTTCTTGATGACTTTGACGTGGACCTGCTTGGCGATATTTTCGAAAACGAAAGGTTCGATTTCTTCCGTTTCGTCACCTGTGAAAGTGAACTCTACCGCTGCCGGCTGCCTGTACCGCTTCTCTTGAACATCCGTCATGACTTCTTTGATCTTATACTTTCCCGGAGCGATCTTGTCGATGAAGATGATCCCATCCTCTCCGGTGACGAAATCTTCCGAGTAGTTGTCCGCAGCGCCGTTCCAGCAAAAGTCGTACGACGTGACCTTATCTTCCGTCTTCTTGATGCTCTCTGCGGGAGCATCGCTCACGGCCTTCATCGTGACCGTGACTCTTGCCTGCAAAGAGATCTCGGCTGGTAAAGTTTCCCCGTGCTCCTTCGGAGCATCGGTATTCTCCGGCTCGTCGTTTCCCTTCACCGTTTCGCCGCTGGTCGGCTCTTCACTTTCCTCTGTGTCTTCACTGTCCTCAGGGTCTCCGCTCTCGTTTGGCTCATCGCCGTCACCATTCTCCTGCGGCTCCTCGGATCCCTGCTGTTTCTCCCGTTCTTCCGATCCTTCACTGGCCGGTTTCGTCACATCCGTTCCAGAGTCTTTGTCCTTCGCATCTGCCTTCAGCTTCGCATCCGCCTTGAGCTTGAGAAGATATGATCCCGTCTTGCCTTCAGCGGCATCTTCGTTGATCATCTCAAGGATCTCCGGATCTGCCAGCTGCCATTCTCCGGTCTCATAGGAATCATCGTCAAAGGAAGGCTGCGCACCTTTTAGCACGTCTTCTTCCGTGATCTTCTTCTGGTTCGTCAGAAGCCCTGTTACGTTGAACTTGAACCCGGATACCGGGCCGCCGTCAGAAGCGACTTTGATGATCCGGATGGATCCCGTGTTGTCCTTCTCGTTCGCGATCTCTACCGATGACGTCGAGCCTTCTGATATGACGAGTTCTTTTGCCTCTGCCTTGGTCCATCCGGTCTTCAGCTGCTGGCTGGTCAGCACTTCTGTAACGGTGTACTTGCCAGGATAGAGGTCTTTCGCGATGCTCCCATCCTCTCCTGTAGTCCAGGTCTCGCTGTAGCCGTTCGCATCGCACACGACTTTGAAGGAGAATCCCGACAATCTATTGCCTTCTGTATCGACTTTGATGATCTGTCCCTTTCCCGGCTTCTCTGTGACGAAGGCGGCATACAGTTTCTTCGTATCCGTCGCACCAAGGGCCACCGACTGGATGCTGGACTTGCCCGAATCGAAGACCATGGCCGACTGCTTCGTGCCGTAGTTTTTATCGTTCATAAGGGTGGATGTGAAGCTGCCTTCCTTGCTGGCGGTGAAGGTGTACTTATATCCACTCCTTGCCATCTTCAGCCCTGAAGTCGCCGCCGTCTGCTTCAGATATCCGGTAGCATTCTTGTCTGTCAGCTGGATCTGCCATGCCTTGCTCTTGTAATTGTATTTCATCTTGTTCGGCTTGGCGCCGGCAGCTGCACTGGTGCCATATGTGAAGGATGCTGCCTTGACGTGGTTTGACATCTGCTTCTTGATCCAGTCGTAGCATTTGATACCGTAGGAATGGCCCTTGATCAGTTTATACGGCTTGTCGGAAGTATTGTTCTTCGTCCACTTGCCTGATCCATCCATGACCACATCGCCCTTCAGGATCTGCCAGATCAAAGCCTGAGTGGCTGCATAGTAGTCGTTGCTGTTGCCATGTGGCGCGCTCTTGCCGCTGTTGTATCCATAGAGCAAAGCGTAGCTCAGCAGTTCCTGTTTGGCCTTGGAGTAATGCTTCAGCGCCTTTGACTTATCAAAAGTCCTCGACGTCATGGTCGTCCCTGTCCCCCAGCCTTTATCCGGGTCGATGCAGTATCCCACGTAGCTGGTGCCGCCCACCTTCACGGTGTATTTCGGCTGCTTGTTGTTGGTATTCGTCGACTTGTACGCCTTGCCGTCCTTGCCCGAGCCCATATAGACCCAGGTCGTCTTACCGCTCTTGCCGGCCGTCAGCGCAGCGTGAGACATCCCCGTCATAAACACGGATGCCACGAGCATCATCATCAAAAAGATAATAGATATCCTCCTGATATCAATCTGTAATTTTTCTCTCATATCCCTTCTCCCGGCCGGAGCGAAGCCGGTCACCCCTTTCTCCTTTCTTCTCCTCACCGGAACGCGCCGCCCCCGTGCAAGCCATACCCCTATAAGCTCGCTCTTCGCATTCCTGCCATTTATTTACATTTGTTTTCTCTATTATACTTCCAGTTATTTACAAAATCAATACCAAAAACAAAAAAGGCAGGAGACTCTTTTAATCTCCTGACTTTATTTATCAATTACACCTCACAGTGCCTCTATCTCTTCCTTTGTCATGCCGGTGTATTTCATGATCATTTCAACTTCAGCGCCGTCTTTCTTCATCTCCCGAGCGATCTCTCGTTCGCGTTCTTCACGGCCTTCTTCACGACCTTCTTCCCGGCTTATGTTCCCTCTTCTTTCAAGCTCTTCTGCCAATGTTGCCATATTCTTCACCACCCCTTCATCTGCATTGCAGTCTCTGACGGCGCTGTCAAGTTCTTCTACGAAACTGTCGCTTCCTGTGACAACGCTGTCCCTCATATATCTGAACAGCGCCTTCAGTGCAGTAGGTGTGACTTCTTCTTCGGCTGTGCTGTTCAAAATGATTGTATATCTTCTCTCACCTGCAATCAAGTCCCTTCGCCTGTCCACCATCTCAAAGAAATAGTCTGCAGCTCCTTCTCCATATGGATCGAAGCAACACAGGAATATGACATACGTCGTCTTCATTCTACTGTATGGCTCCCCTCTATCCAAAGTCTCCACCGCCATAGATGAATGATAATAGCTCGCTCTCTGTATCAGGTCTTTCTCATTCGTAGTCTGCATCTCTATGTCATACCATGTGTCATCTCCCTTGAACAGCACATCGAGCCTGACGCGTTTCGATAACACATCCGGAATGAGCGTTGCTTCTGTTTCCGCTTGCCCATGCAGCTGCAGATCCTCAATCTCCCTGTCTGGGAATATCCTCTCCAGCAGTCCTCTGCAAAGTTTGGGGTCTTTCATTACCAGTGCGAACATGGCTTCAAAAGTAATTGGAAATCTATATTTCATACACTACCTCCTTTCCCAATCACCCTTCTGAAGTCATTGTAATGGAAGAATATGTCATTGTCAATATTTTACAGTCAGCAAATCATATCCACCGCTACCGCACAAAAAATCCGGCAAGGGATTTGTGCCCCTGCCGGACTTTCGTCTTATGATCTTATGAAATTATCTTCCTGCGCACGAGCACGCTGCCTGATACGATGATCATCAGTGCTCCCAGTATGTAAAGGAGTGTCGTTCCCGGTCCGCCGGTCGACGGGAGAGCGACGCCAGGTTCGTTCTGGATGTGCAGTGCTGTTTTCTTTTCACCATCAACTCTTGCTTTTTCGGTTCCGGAAGCGAGTTTGATCACCTCTGTTGCGTTATCAGCCGTGTCGATCGTGAAGAACGTACCTTCTGTTGTGATTACATATCCAGCAGGCGCAGCATCTTCCACCAACTTATAATCACCGGTCGGAAGACTGATTTCATATTTCGCATCTTCACCTTCGATCACGAATTGATCACCATATGCGATATATGTGTTCTGTTCATTCTTCCATTCGAGATGGAACTTTGCGCCAGGAAGCGAGTTATTGGACATATCTTCCTTAAGGATCGTGATGTCTAC
>CAMNNV010000127.1 GCA_946546075.1 uncultured Bacillota bacterium
TGCCCAGCTTCGAGCCGAGATGAACGACGGATGTCCGGAAATCGAATGCGTCTCCAATGAACGGACGGATGTAGCTGATGGACATCTCTGCTGTCGTAACGTCACGATGGGAGAATACGGCTACGGATACTCCCATAGAAACGTCGAACATGGCAGAGATCGCCCCGCCGTGCACCTGTCCCCTGTGGTTCATCTCCCACTCACTTGTTTCATATCTGATCGTCGAAGTCATGCATCCTTCGTTGTAATCCATAAGTCTGGGGCTCAGGAGGGCACTCATATTGCCCGGTCTCGTCTCACTGATGATCCTTATGCTGTCTGCGAATGTTTCGCCAATATCTTTACTCATTTCTGCTTCTTATCCTTGTCTGTATGCTATTTCTGTAGTCTCGGTCCGTCTTCGCCCTTCTGGATGAATCGGGAATCCTTCTCCCTCTGCTCTGCTGTCAGCGCCCTGTAATATCTGAATGAAATGATCAGGTATATTACCGGGAGAAGCCATCCTGTACCCACTCCAGGGAACCTAGGCTGTACAGCCAGCGTCATCACGATGGCAATGGCGATCAGCACCATTGAATACATGACGAATTGAGGATTGTGCTTCTTGAAGCCTCTATAGCCGAGAAAACCCGGCACAGCTCTGAAAATCAGATAGGAAACTGTACTGATGGCCATTGTGCTGACCTTTAATTGCTCATCACTGTAGAACTGGGATCCACCTCTGATGACATAAACAGCGCAAGTCACGGCCCCGAGAACACCTGTTATTATACACAGTAATGAGAGAACATAATATAATTTCTCACCTCTTGACATGATTTCTCGACTCCCCCGATCGTACTTAACTTTGATATTCAAATCGTGTAAATGTTCTATTATAATAATATGTAACAATACAGTTGTCAAACGATAAGGGGGTCCTGATGCTTACGTACGACCTTGATCAGTATAAAGGCAAATCTTTGTACGAATCATTATACATGTGCATTAGAAATGACATACTTTCAGGCACCATAAAGGCTGACGAGAAACTGCCTAGCAAGCGCGCGCTGGCTTCCCACATGAATCTCAGCGTCACCACCATAGAGAACGCCTACTCACAACTTATCACAGAAGGCTACATCAGAGCAGAGCACGGCCGCGGGTTTTTCGTCAACAAGATGGATCTTGCCTCCGACACATCCTCTATGTCGATCCTTTCCCAGAATAAAAACGATACTCCGTATATCCCTGAGCCGGAGCCGGAACCGGAGTACGACATGGACTTCAAATCGAACCAGACGGCTCTCACCCTTTTCCCGATGTCCACATGGTCAAGGCTCATGAGGAATATCCTCTCATCCCAGGACATCAAACTGCTGGAAACTGTGCCCTATAACGGCATCCGGTCTCTGCGCACGGCGATCGCCGAACACCTGCACTCTTTTCGAAACATGAACGTCGACCCTGAACAGATCATCATCGGAGCGGGAACAGAATACCTCTACAGCCGGCTCCTTACACTCTTTGGGAGAGACAGCATCATCGCCATGGAAGACCCGGGGTACAAAAAATTCGCGGACATCTCAAAAGACCGCGGCATTCTTTTTGACTACGTACCTATTGATTCCGGTGGTATGAGTATGGAAAGGCTGGCGCGGAGCAAAGCGAATATCCTGCACGTCTCGCCGGCGAACCACTTCCCGACGGGCACCGTAATGACCGTGAGCCGCAGGATGGAACTTCTGGAGTGGGCAAGCAAAAGGCCTGACAGATTCATCATCGAAGACGACTACGATTCGGAGCTTCGCTATTCCGGCAAGCCGATCCCGACGATGTACAGCATCGATACGAGGCAGAAAGTCATCTATATCAATACCTTTTCGAAGAGCGTCGTGCCTTCCATAAGGATAAGTTACATGGTGCTGCCGCCTCTGCTCCTGAGCAGATACCGGGAGACCCTGAGCTTCTATTCCTGCACCGTCTCCTCCTTTGAGCAGCTGACACTGGCCCATTTCATCAGCGAAGGGTATTTCGAGCGGCACATCAACAGGCTGAAACAGCATTACAAAGAGAACCGTGACCTCCTGATCGAAGCCATCAAGGAGTCCCCGCTTTCGCTGATCGCCAGCATCAAAGAAGCGAATGCCGGCACGCATTTTCTCATGCGCGTCAACACATATATGAATGACAGCCAGATCCGCAAAGAAGCGTCAGAAAGAAGGATCAACCTCGCCATGCTCAGCGACTACGAACACGAGCTGAGCCTCAGGAACACCAGGACCCTAGTGATCAATTATGCGGGACTGGATAAAGAAAAAATCAGCAAAGCTGTGGCGGTACTGGAGGATATCTTTGAGACGGATATCAAACGGTCCCAGGCTGTATGGGTCCCGCGAGGCGGTCTCAAGTGAACTGACATTCACGTCTCGAGCAAAAAAAACGGTGATTCCACTAACTGACATTTGATTTTTGAAAAAAACAGCACATTTTGCAAACTGACCTTTTAAAAATAATTCAAATTGGTTATTTAAATAGTATCACTTTGATGTATACTATACTTGGCTAGTACAAAAGCACTAAATGTAGTACATTAACAGGAGGAAAGTACCAATGAAAAATTATTTCGACTTAACAGGTCAGGTTGCAGTAGTTACAGGAGCATCCACAGGACTGGGTGTTCAGATGGCAAAAGCCCTTGCTAACCAGGGTGCAAACATCGTTTGCCTCGCAAGAAGAAAAGAGAAGATCGACGCTAACGCAGCTGCGATCGCTGAAGAATTCGGCGTAAAGGCTATCGGCGTTCAGTGCGACATCACTGATACAGCAAGAGTAGAAGCTGCAGTCGACGAGATCCTGGCTGAGTTCGGAAGGATCGACATCTTGATCAACAACGCAGGTACCGGTGCAGTTGCTCCTGCAGAAGATATCACTGACGAACAGTTCGAGAATGAAATGTTCATCGACCTGGAAGGTACATTCAAGATGGCAAGAGCTATCGCTAAGAAAGCAATGCTCCCTGCAGGTTACGGCAGGATCATCAACATCGCTTCCATGTATGGTCTCGTAGGAAACAAGATCGCAGGATCCGCTCCTTACCATGCAGCTAAGGGCGGCGTTGTAAACCTCACAAGAGCTCTGGCAGCAGAGTGGACATCAAAGGGCATCACAGTAAACGCGATCTGCCCTGGATACTTCTACACTCCACTCACGAAGGAAACACTGGATTCCGACTTCTTCCAGGCTAATGCTAAGACTATGATTCCTGCAGAGAGATACGGCAACGAAGGTGAACTGGATTCCGCAGCCATCTTCCTCGCAGCTCCTGCATCAAGCTATGTAACAGGCATCATGGTTCCTGTAGACGGCGGTTACACTTGCATGTAATCTAATCAAGAAAATCCCTGGCCTTAAATGCGCAAGCATACAATCTCCAATTGAGGCTTATACAACCTAACCGAAATGGACCGCATCAGCGGTCCATTTCATTTTTTGTATGTTATCTCACCCGTCTTCTGGATCTGCCTGCTGCGATGGCGACTATTGCTGCCGCTGCTGCGACAGCCAGCGCCAGCATCAGCATCGGTCCGCTGTCATCTCCCGTGTCAGGGCTTTCTCCCGGGATCAGCTCGTCCTTCATGATCACGTGGTCGTCTTCACCCACCGTAAAGGTGATCTCCTCTGCGATATCATACCCGAGAGGCGCCTGGTTCTCCCGCAGGATATAGCTTTTGCCTTCGATCAGCCCCTCGACCATATGCGGCTCCACCTCGGAGATCCACTGGTGGATCACCTCACCTGTCTCCGGATCTATGATCTGAAGTTCTGCCCCGGGAAGTTCCTTGCCGTCCGCCACATCCTGCTTGCTGATGACCGTCTGGGTCAGATCATCCGTCATGACCACC
>CAMNNV010000128.1 GCA_946546075.1 uncultured Bacillota bacterium
ATTTGACGCCTGGATGAGCTTCCCGTTTGAGGACGAATTTTTCGGAAGGAAGAATCCGCTGTACGGAAAACATGCAAAGAACCTGATGAAGACCGATGTGCGGGAGACCGACAACAGCTATGAGCTGGATATCGACCTGCCGGGCTTCAAGAAGGACGAAGTCAAGCTGCAGCTGAAGGACGGCTATCTGACCGTCAATGCAGCCAAGGGGCTTGACAAGGACGAAAAAGACAAGAACGGCAAATATATCCGTCAGGAAAGATACGCCGGCGCCATGAGCAGAAGCTTCTATGTAGGCACCGATGTACAGACCGGTGAGATCCATGCAAAATTCGAAGACGGCATCCTGAAGCTGTCCGTCCCGAAAAAAGATCCCAAGGCCGTTGAAGACAAATCCTATATTTCCATCGAAGGCTGACGCCTTTGTCCCGGAATGACCGGGAAATATGTTCCCTACCTCTTAACAGGGCTGCCGCATACGCGGCAGCCCTTCTTGTATTTCTTCTTATTCTTTTACGCTTCCCAGAGCCATACCTGTTACAAAGTACTGCTGCAGGAAAGGATACACCACCAGGATCGGAACCGTCGCAATAACTGTGATGGCACAGCGGATGGTGATCGGGGTCGTCTGCGTGGTGGAAGCCAGAGCATCCGCCGTGGTCTTGGCCGCGTTGGCGCTGGCCTGTGTGGTCGCAAGCTTCATCTTCAGCAGATACTGCAGACTGTAGAGTTCCTTCTTGCCGCCGTTGTACAGATAGGTATCAAACCAGCTGTTCCAGCTGCCCACTGCCACGAACAAAGCTACGGTAGCCAGAACCGGCTTGCACAGCGGGAAAATGATCTGCCAGAACACTCGTATATCTCCTGCCCCGTCGATCCTGGCGGATTCCACCAGAGCATTCGGAAGACCGGCTATATACGTTCGTATAACGATCATGTTAAAGCACGAGAACATGGTCGGGATGATATATACCCAGTAGCTGTTGGACAAACGCAAGGTTTTGGAGATCAGCAGGTAGTTCGGGATCAGACCTGCATTTACATACATCGTAAGGACCATCAGAACCGTGATGAACTTGCGGAGTACATATTCCGGACGGGACAGGGCGTACGCAAGCATGCTGGTCCAGAACAGGTTCAGGAACGTGATGATCACTGTCTTGGAAGCCGAGATCCAGGCCGCAGTGAAAACTGCCTTATCCGAAAGAATGGATCTGTAACTCTCCAGGCTGAATTTTCTCGGCCAGATACCGATCCCGCCTCTGAGTGCATCTGTTCCTTCATTAAAAGAATACGCGACTGTGTTCAGTACCGGATACAATGTGATGATCATGATCAGGATAAGGATAATTGTGTTGACGATCGGGAACACCTTGTCCTGATGGATCTTGTTGGAAACGTAATCATCCGTTTTTTTCGCCACAACAATCCCTCCTTTCATATCAAGGTGTTCTCATCCAGCTTTTTCGCGATCGTATTGGCCGCGAACAGAAGGATGATAGCCACTACACTCTTAAACATACCTGCGGCGGTTGCGACGCCGTATTGCTGTTTGGAGATACCATATTTCAGCACAAAGATGTCGATCGTCTGAGCGACGTCCATTGTAAGGGAAGACTGAAGCAGGTACTGCAGCTCAAAACCGGCTTCCATCAGATGACCGATGTTCATGATCAGAAGGATGACGAATGTCGACTTGATGCCGGGGAGGGTGACGTAGCGGATCTTGGCAAAACGTCCGGCACCATCGATGGATGCTGCCTCATACAGGCACGGATCGATCGCAGTCATGGCGGAAATGTAAATGATCGTACCCCAACCGACTTCCTTCCAGACATTGATAAATCCGACCAGCCACCAGAACAGCTTTGGTTCACCCAGGAAGAAAATGGGCTGCTTAAGAAGACCGCTGCTCATCAGAAGTTCATTGAGAGGTCCGTTGCTGGCAAAGATATTCTGAGCCATACCGACTACGATAACCATACTGAGGAAGTGCGGCAGATAGGTAACCGTCTGTACGGTACGCTTAAATGCGATGTTGAGCACTTCATTCAGCAGGACCGCCAGAACGATAGCCGCCACAGTGCTGAACACCAGGTTGATGACGCTCATGGCCAGCGTGTTCCGGATACTGTTTATGAAATCCGCACGGCCGAACAGCCATTTAAAGTTGTCCAGGCCGACAAATTTACTGCCGGAAATACCAAGCTTTGGTTTGTAATCCTGAAAGGCAGTAACCCAGCCCCACATAGGACTGTAATTAAAGATCAGCACATAGATCAGCATCGGCAGCGACATCAGAACCAGCTGCCACTGTTTGCCCAATGTGGCGAAGAAGCCTCTCTTATGTCCGCCGCCATTCGATGCATCGGAACGATTTTTGATATTGCTCATGGCAATACCTCCCCCTTTTCCAGAAATCCCGCAGGACAAATATAACTTCAACCGGACAAATACCCTTTAAACCGAAAAGCAAGGGGAAAGAAGATCGTTCTCCCCCCTTGCCGTCAGCCATTGTCCTGAATCATTTCGTCAAAGGACTGCTTATTCGTTGTTAAGCACTTTTGCAGCCTCTGCCAGAACCTGCTCCTGCATAAATTCGCCGAATACAGTAGCAGAAGGTGTGATTTCCTCAACGAACTCATCCCATTTAGCATCGAATTCATCCGGTTCGCACATGATCAGCTCAGGCAGGTATTTATCCTGGATATCCAGGAAGTCCTGATGCTCCACATCTACCGGTGAATAGTCGATCTGCCATGCTTCTCCATAGGGAGCCAGTTCGATCGGCGGATTTACAAAGTCTGCGAATTTCTGATAGCCATAAGCCTCAAGGAAGGCCTTGTCATATTCATTCATCTGGCCGAATACGATCTCGGGCTGGTTAGCAGGCTCCCAGCAGTTTCCTGCCAGATCGCCGTCCATGATGTAGCCCTGTTTCTTCGGGCTGGACTGTGTGAAGGCTTCTGCCTTGTTGCTCAGTTTCCAGGTGTTGTCCAGAGTATTTGCATACTGCTCTTCACTCATCATCAGACGGCCGTCTTCGATGTAGTAATCTTCACCTTCCACACCCCAGTTGAAAAGCATCTGCCATTCGTCAGACATCATCTCTTCCCACATATTTACGATACGCTCCGGGCACTCGCAGTTGACGGAGATACCAAAGCCGCGGCGTACGTTCGGAAGGGATCCGTTTACATAGTGTTCTTCGATCTCTTTTCCATCTACATATTCCGGATCATAGACAAGACCCAGAGCAACGTAGGTGTTCTTGTACATGTTTGCATCCTGCAGAGCAAAGGTAGCATTGTTGAAGTCCCAGGTCTGGTCGAACATACCGAGTACGGTGCCGCTGGACAGCTGTGCGATGTACTGGTCATAGTTCATAACGAAGGTGTCTTTGCTGATCAGGCCTTTGTGGAACTGTTCGTTCAGTTTCTTATAGTATGGTTTTGCATACGGCTTGTCGATGAAGGTCTCGGTCTTGAAATCGTTTGTGCTGACATCAACCAGAACCTCGCCATCGTTCGGGCGGCCCATCAGATGCTGTACCGGGTTGATCAGGCAGAAATGTCTCCAGTCTTCGCAAAGGATGTCAAATCCGGTGTACGGAGTGCCGTTTTCATCGGTCGGGTTCGCTTCGATAAAGCGGTCAAGAAGATCAAAGTACTCATTCAGAGTATGGATCTGCGGATATCCGCCCCACTCCAGAACCTGCTTCTGAATAAAGAATGCCGGGCCGTTGACCTGGTTTACGATCTGCTCGCCATCTGCAAGGCCGTAGTTCGGGATGATGTAAAGAACATCGTTTCCATCCTCGTCCTTTTCGATCAGACGTGCTTTCTGCGGCTCAATGTGGGCCCACAGACGAGGTGTCTT
>CAMNNV010000129.1 GCA_946546075.1 uncultured Bacillota bacterium
GTGAACAAGAATAAGTAAAGGTGGTCAAACAATGAAAGAATTCGAACTCAAGTATGGTTGCAACCCTAATCAGAAGCCATCAAAGATCTACATGGATGGCGGCCAGGATCTCCCGATCGAGATACTGAACGGAAGACCGGGATACATCAATTTCCTGGATGCATTCAACTCATGGCAGCTGGTCAAAGAGATCAAAGAGCAGCTGGGAATGCCGGCAGCAGCATCCTTCAAGCATGTCAGCCCGACATCAGCAGCAGTAGGAACGATCCTTCCTGAGAAGCTGAAGAAGGCTTGCTTCGTAGACGATATCGAAGGTCTCGATGACAGCCCTCTGGCATGTGCCTATGCAAGAGCAAGAGGAACTGACAGAATGTGTTCCTTCGGCGACTGGATCGCTCTTTCCGATGTCTGCGACGTGACAACGGCTATGCTCATCAAGAGAGAAGTATCCGACGGCGTCATCGCACCGGGATATGAGCCGGAAGCACTTGAGATCCTCAAGACAAAGAAAAAGGGAAATTACAACGTCGTTGCCATCGATCCTGAATACGTTCCGGAAGAAAAGGAACACAAGCAGGTCTTCGGCATCACATTCGAGCAGGGAAGAAACAATTTCGAGATCAACAGAGAGCTCCTGTCAAACGTAGTGACAGAGAACAAAGAGCTTCCGGAAGAAGCCGTAAGAGATCTCATCATCGCCCTGATCACTTTGAAATACACGCAGTCCAACTCCGTATGCTTCGCAGTAGACGGACAGGCAATCGGCGTAGGCGCAGGACAGCAGTCAAGAGTTCACTGTACGAGACTTGCAGGAGGCAAGGCAGATACATGGTTCCTCAGACAGAGCGATAAAGTCCTGAACCTCCCATTCAAGGAAGACATCGGACGTCCGACAAGAGACAACGTTATCGACGGATACATCAACCAGAACGAAGAAGACGTCTGCGCAGAAGGTATCTGGCAGAACTACTTCACAGAAAGACCTGAGCCTTTCACAAAGGAAGAGCAGAAGGAATATCTGTCTACCATCAGCGGTGTTTCCTGCGGATCTGACGCATTCTTCCCATTCAGCGACAACGTGGAAAGAGCATACAGATCAGGCACGAGCTATATCGCAGAGCCGGGCGGTTCCATAAGAGATGACGATGTCATCGAGTGCTGCAACAAGTACGGCATCGCAATGGCATTCACAGGCATGAGACTTTTCCATCACTAAGGAGGACAAAGGATGAGAGTACTGGTAGTCGGCGGAGGCGGCAGAGAACATGCGATATGCTGGAAACTGGCGCAGAGCGACAAACTGACGAAACTTTACTGTGCACCTGGCAACGCAGGGATCGCAGACGTGGCTGAATGCGTACCGGTCAGTGCAGAAGACATAGACGGTATTTGCGCATGGGCAAAGGATAACGACATCGACCTGGCTGTCATAGGCCCGGAAGTGCCGCTGGCAATGGGTATCGTCGACAGACTGGCAGAAGTGGGCGTGAAGACATTCGGTCCGAACGCAAAATGTTCCCAGCTGGAGGCGAGCAAGTCATTTACGAAGTCATTCCTGGCTCGCCACAACATCCCGACAGCAGGATACAAAGAGTTCACCGACAAGGATGAGCTGCTGGCAAACGTGGGACTCTACGGATATCCTATGGTCCTGAAGGCTGACGGTCTCGCTGCAGGAAAAGGCGTAGTCATCCCTGAGAACGAAGCGGATGCCATCGAGGCGATCGAGGAGATGATGGGTGCGAAGGTATTCGGAAGCGCCGCAGATAAGATCGTCGTGGAAGAATTCCTCACAGGCGTCGAAGCTTCCATGCTTTGCTTTGTAGATCACAACTCCATCGTGCCGATGGAGTCTGCACAGGACTATAAGAGAATATACGATCAGGACAAGGGCCCGAACACAGGCGGTATGGGAACGTATTCCCCGAGCCTTCTCTTCAACGAAGAGATCGAGGCGCAGATCAGAGAGCGTATCCTGGAGCCGACCCTTGCCGGATTCAAAGAAGACGGTCTCGATTTCCAGGGGGTCCTCTTCATCGGGCTCATGCTTTCCGATGAAGGCCCGAAGGTCATCGAATTCAATAACAGATTCGGAGATCCTGAAACGCAGTCTGTACTTGCAAGACTGGACAGCGATCTTCTCGAGATCTTCCTGGCAGTCACGGAGAACAGACTGGCAGATGTGGATATCAAATGGAAAGACGATAAGGCAGTGAGCGTTGTCCTGGCTTCCGGAGGTTACCCGGGAAGCTACGAGAAGGGCAAAGTGATCACGGGTCTTGACGATGTAGACGATGATGTCGTCGTGTTCCACGCAGGTACGAAGTTCGGCGAGAACGGAGAGGTCCTGACGTCGGGCGGACGTGTGCTGGCGGTGACGGCGACAGGCAAGACGCATGATGAGGCGAGAGCCAAAGCGTACGATAATGCTGAGAGGATCAAGTTCGAAGGTGCATATATGAGGCACGATATCGGTCTGATCAATAGAAGATAGGAGTGTGAGAAAATGGCAGAAGATAAGAAAACGATCATAACTATAAGCAGAGAGTTCGGCAGCGGCGGAAGGCTTATAGGGCAGAGACTTGCAGAAAGGCTTGGCGTTCCTTATTACGACAAGCAGCTCCTTGACAGGATCGCAGAAGAATCAGGATTCAGCGTCGAGATGATGGAAGATGCAGAGATGAAAGCAAAGAACAGTTTCCTCTACAGTCTGGCTTCTGCCATGGGAACGAGAGAGATGGGACCTGAAAACCTTTCCCTCAACGAAAGATTCTTCCTGGCTCAGTTCGACACGATCCGCAAGATCGCAGATGAGGGCTCCTGTGTCATCGTAGGTAGATGTGCAGACTACATCCTCAGCTGCTATCCGGAAGCAAGCCATATCTTCATCTACGCTGAAGAAGCAGATAAGATCAGACGTGCAGTGGAAGAATACGGAGTTCCGGAAGAAGACGTCCGCAAGCTCATGCGTGACACGGACAAGGCAAGAGCCAACTACTATTCCTACCACACAGGCCGTAAGTGGGGAGAACACCAGAACTACAGCCTGAGCATCGACAGCGGATTCGTAGAGATCGAGGACATCGTAGACCTGATCATCCGGTACAACGAAGTCAGACTCTACAGACCAGACTACAAGAAAGGTCTTTAGACTCCAGTCCGATCTCTGATATAGTTGATATGACCCATGAACGTGCAAGCGGCTTTGCCGCGCAGCCCGCGTTCATGGGTTTTCTTTTTTTGCGGGCGTTGCGGGCGCTACTGCGGTGGACGTGGGCGTGTGCGCGACGGGATGGACGAGTGCGCTGCGGGAAAACTTTGCGGGCGTTGCGGTGGTGGACGTGGATGCCTTGCGTGATGATGACAGAAGGGTCCAGCGCCGATTTTAATACCTAATTACTTATATACGGTGGTTAGGTATTAATAATGAAGCTTCCATGAAGGGCGGTAATACCAAAAGGGCTATATAGAGGGAAAAGGTATTAAGGCGGAGATGATACCAAGCTCGCGGATGGAATAATAAGGAAATTACGAACGGATTTTAATACCTAACAGGCTATATATCGAAATTAGGTATTAAATGTGAGGAGAGGTGTGTGAGGTTTTAATACCTAACTGGCTATATATCAAGATTTGGTATTAATATTAGCGGCGGAGTCCAGAGAAATAATACGCTACCACCTATATACGGCGAATCCGTATTAAAGCCGGCGCCGGATCCGCAGGTCCTCCAGGACCCCCGACACCCCGTGTGAAATCCATGTGAATTCTTCCATCCTTTTCTTGAGATGGGAAATCAAATGGAGTATA
>CAMNNV010000130.1 GCA_946546075.1 uncultured Bacillota bacterium
GACATCGAGGCAGAGGAGAGATGCGAGGTATTTTTGGATGACCTTTCGGACGTGCTGGGGGTCTACAATCAGAGCGTTGCCCAGAGCCAGATCGATGCGCTGCAGGAGCAGGGCGAGGCTCTCGCAAAGGATATGCAGGGCGAACTCATAGACGCGGTGTTCGGCGATGAGAGTGCCGTCGCAAGGGCCGAGAGCATCCAAAAAGAGATCGAGAAACTCCAGGATACGGAGCTGGACGAGACGGACATGATCGACATCTCGGACTACGTGCCGAGGTACGCCAACAAGGCCATCAATTTCACCGGGGACGACCTGGGAAGCGACCGGATCATGTTCCTGGTATTCGACTACATCGTGACCGTGGTGCTGGCCTTCATCTTTGCCATCACCACCTCCGGCACCATCAGCAATGAAGCCGGCACCATCGGTACATTGAGGGCTTCCGGATACTCCAGAGGAGAACTGATCCGGTACTACATGACGCTGCCGATCCTCGTGACACTGGCAGCGGCCCTCATCGGCAACATCCTGGGATACGGCGTGCTCAAAGAGAGCATGGCGGACATGTACTTTGCGAGCTACAGCCTGACCACCTACGAGACCATATGGAACTCCGAGGCCTTCGTGCTCACCACCGTGGTACCGATCCTGCTCATGCTTTGCATAAACCTGGTGATCCTCACGACGAAACTGAAGCTGTCACCGCTGCGATTTTTGCGCCACGAACTTGGCAGGCGCCAGCGAAAACTCAGTATCCCGCTCAGCCCGAAACTGCCGTTCATGCACCGGTTCCGCATGCGCATCCTTTTCCAGAATGCATCGGCCTATCTCGTGCTCTTCGTGGGCATTTTCCTGGCGGGAGCCATCGCCGTTTTCGGGACCATGTTCGGACCGCTCCTCGATGACTACACCGACGTCGTCAAGGAAAGCAAGATCGCGTCCTACCAGTACGTGGTGTCCGACACGGAAGCGGAGACAGACATAAAGGGCGCAGAAAAATACAGCGTCACGTCCCTTCAGACCATGGACGAGCAGTACATGAAAGACGACGTGATGGTCTACGGCATCAAGGACGGAAGCGACTACGTGAAGGCGGATATCCCAAAGGGTCAGGTGCTGATCAACAACGGGATGAGCGAGAAGTTCGGGCTGTCGGAAGGAGACACGGTGACACTCAAAGATCCTTACGGTGACGACGAGTATTCCTTCAGGATCGCGGGGATCTACAAGTACGATGCGGCGCTGTCCGTGTTCATGGACAAGGTGGAATATAACGAGATGTTCAACGAGCCGGACGATTATTTCTCCGGGTACTTCAGCGATGTGCCGCTGACGGATCTGGACGAGGACGACATCGCATCCACCATAACGGAGGAGGACCTCTACCGGATCGCGACGCAGCTTCGTGTGTCCATGGGCGGCTTCTTCGGCTACGTCAAATACTTTGCGATCATCATGTTCATCCTGATGATGTACATCCTGACGAAGCACATCATCGAGAAAAACGCCCTCTCCATCTCGCTGACGAAGATTTTGGGCTACACATCCGGGGAGATCGCGAAGCTGTATCTGGTGATGACATCCATCGTGGTGGTCGCATCCCTTCTGATATCGATACCGATCATCGACTGGGCGCTGCACATCGTCTTCACCGAATTCATGTACATGCGAATGACGGGGTATATACCATACATAATAGACAACTCCTGCTACGTTAAGATGTTCCTCATGGGCATCGGAAGTTTCGCGGCCGTCTGCTTTATCCTGATGTTCAAAATCAGCAGGATACCAAAAACGGACGCGCTCAAAAACGTAGAGTAGTGATTCTCACAAAGTGCGCACGTTTCTTCGGGAATGTGCGTATCTTTGTAAATAACAATCGACAGGAAGCGGTATTCTGTGATATTCTGTTTAGGTAGGAAAAGGTTATTTTTGACTGATTTCAAAATATGATTCATGCAGGAGGAAACAATAAATGGACAAAGTGAAATTCACTGAAACGGTCCTTCGTGATGGCCATCAGAGTCTGATCGCAACAAGAATGACTACAGAAGAGATGCTGCCTATCCTGGAGACTATGGACAATGTAGGTTACCATTCACTCGAAATGTGGGGCGGCGCTACTTACGATGCTTGTCTGAGATTCCTGGACGAAGATCCATGGGACAGACTCCGCACTATCAGGAAGAAGATCAAGAACACTAACCTGCAGATGCTCCTCAGAGGACAGAATCTGCTGGGATACAAGCACTATGCTGACGACGTTGTAGATGAGTTCGTAGACAAGGCTATCAGCAACGGTATAGATATCATCCGTATTTTTGACGCACTCAACGACACGAGAAATCTGGAAGCCGCAGTAAACGCAACGAAGAAGTACGGCGGCCACGCACAGGGATGCGTATCATACACGATCTCACCGGTACACACCAACGATACTTTTGTACAGCTTGGTAAAGAGATCGAAGCTATGGGATGCGACTCATTCTGCATCAAGGACATGGCTGGTCTTCTGAGCCCGCAGAGCACTTACGAGCTCGTTAAGGCACTGAAGGCAGAGCTGAAGATCCCTGTAGAGCTCCACACTCACGCTACTTCAGGTCTCGGCTCCATGACATACATGAAGGCAGTTGAGGCAGGCGTTGACATCATCGACACTGCTATTTCACCGTTCTCCGGCGGTACTTCACAGCCACCGACAGAACCACTGGCAGCAGCCTTTGCAGAAACAGACAGAGATCCTGGTCTCAACATGGATCTGCTGAACGAAGTTGCTGAGCACTTCAGACCGATCAGAGAGAAGTACATCGCTTCCGGACTCATGGATCCGAAACTCATGGGCGTAGACATCAACACTCTGATCTATCAGGTACCTGGCGGCATGCTTTCCAACCTGGTCAGCCAGCTGAAGGAAGCCAATGCTATGGATAAGTACGAAGAAGTACTCAAAGAAGTACCTCGCGTAAGAGAAGACTTCGGTTATCCGCCACTCGTAACTCCATCATCCCAGATCGTTGGTACACAGGCAGTTCTCAACGTTCTCATGGGCGAGAGATACAAGATGGTTCCGAACGAAGCAAGAAACCTGGTCAAGGGTATGTACGGACGTACGACTCTGCCGATCAAGGAAGAAGTCGTCAAGAAGATCCTGGGCGACGAAGAACAGGTAACTTGCAGACCTGCAGACCTGATCGAGCCGGAACTCGAACAGGCAAAGAAAGACTGCGCAGAATACATGCAGCAGCCTGAAGACGTCCTGACACAGGCATTCTTCCCGAAGGTAGCACAGGACTTCTTCAAGAGAAGAATCGAAAAGCAGGAAAAACTGGACATGAACCTGCTGGACGAAGAAAACTCAGTATATCCTATCTAGTTTGATACGAGAGACCGCATAACGCGGTCTCTTTTAAAGATGACGAAAGGACCGCGCGACGCGGTTCTTTTTTTAAGGGACGACGGACCGCATGATGCAGCCCTTTTTGATGCGAGGAAGGTACAAAGTCGTGTCGGTTCTTCTGTGCCCCAAATCGAAGATTTCTAATCAAAAGAGGGCAGCCAGGTGCCCAGGATTGCAGTTCCTTATGCAAAAATGGGCAAATTACCACTACAGATCCTTCGACCACTGCCCCAAATTGCATTGTTCCTTGCAAAGATGGGCAGTAGTTAGCCATGCACTGCCCCGAAACGAAGATTTCTATATAAAAGTGGGCAGTCAACTGCCCTGAATCAAATCTAAATCGCATGTTTTGGGCACTGC
>CAMNNV010000131.1 GCA_946546075.1 uncultured Bacillota bacterium
GACGGTGAAGTCTACGATAAGGAATCCATCCGGGAACTGTCCGGAATGCTCAACGGCTTGTTTAGGAAGGAAGACGATTATCTCACAGGTGAAGTATTCTTCTGTGATGTGTCAAACAGATATATAACGAGGCTCGGGGATCATGTCAATTAAGGATAAGATCAAATCGTATATAGAGGGAACTGAGGCGGGAAAATTCATTGATTCCAATATGTCTCTGGTAAAGAGAGCAGGGATAGCCGCTGCTATCGTGGCTGTGCTGTCATTTGGACTCATATCGCATAATGAAACGGGAAAGGAGGTCGAGGTGATCGAAGAGCCGGTACATGCAGAAGAGACAGTGCCGGACAGAGTATTTGTCGATATAGGAGGAGAAGTCAACCACCCGATGCTGGCCGAGCTGGAGGACGGGTGCCGTGTAGAGGATGCCATTGAAGCTGCGGGAGGACTGACCCCGGATGCCGATCTGAGCAGTATCAACCGGGCTGCATTTGTAAATGATGGTGATAAGATATACATCCCGTCCACGGATGGGACGGCCTCTGCAGGCGGTATGCAGACCCAGCCTGCGGCAGTCTCTGCTGCTGGCGGAAAGGTCAATATCAATACGGCAGATCCGCAGGAGCTACAGACGCTTACAGGAGTAGGGCCGGTCACAGCAGAAAAAATAGTAGAATACAGGCAGAATAACGGCAGGTTCACCAGCATCGAAGATATCAAGAAAGTATCGGGGATCGGAGACAAGACCTTTGAGAAGTTCAAAGACAGCATCACTACATAGCGCAGATTTTGTTACTCAATACGTTATTCCAAGGATTAAGAGATGCCCTTACATACCAACCCAACAAAACAATAAGGATGCTTTAGCATAGAACATTGCCTGCTCTGGGACCCTATATATTAATAAAAAAAGCACCTGACATCTATATGAGATGCCGGTGCTTTGATTGTTTATGATAAGTTATCCGCATGGTTTTTCTGATGATGCTTCTTGAGCGCCTCAAAGGTTTCCTGGCTTATATAGTGCTCCACTCTGCAGGCATCTTCCATAGCCGTCTCAGGGGAGACGCCGATGCTGATGAAGTGGCTGGAAAGAAGCTGATGGCGCTCATAAATGCGCTCTGCGATCTCTCTTCCCGAATCAGTAAGATGGATGAATCCATCATCATCTCTTGTTATATATCCGCCGGTTTCGAGCTGCTTCATAGCAATGCTTACACTTGGCTTACTGTAGCCCAAGTGATTTACGATATCAATAGATCTGACCTGAGGCTTCTCGTTGTGCAGGATCAGTATAGTCTCGAGATAATTCTCGGCTGATTCAAGAATCTTCAATTAGATCACATCCTTTCTTTTATTCGCATCGGATAGCAGTCTCAAACGACAGCTCCATCATTTCTGTGAATGTTTTTTCTCTTTCTTCTGTAGTGGTTTCTTCCCCGGTGAGGAAGTCGTTACTTATTGTCATAAGTGCCAGTGCTTCTACGCCAAAGTATGCGGCATTGATATAGAGCGCAGCAGCTTCCATTTCGACGGCGATGACGCCCATATTGGCCCAGCGTGTCCACCATTTTTCGTTCGTCTCATATAAGACGTCGCATGATACGATGCTGCCTCCGTGGACCTCTATGCCCAGTGCCTGAGAGGCCTGACCGAGGCATGACAGAAGACTCTCGCTTGCGGTAGGTGAGTATACGCCCGGAATATCAAAGGCATGCATATAATTGGAATCTGTGGATGCGGAAAGTCCGACGATAATGTCACGGACTTTGATTCTTTTGCTGAAGGAACCTGCGGTACCAACTCGAATGAGGTTGCGGCAGCCGTATTCTTTTATCAGTTCCCAGGAGTAGATGCCCATGGAAGGCATACCCATTCCTGTACCCTGTATGGAAATCGGAACGCCCTTATACGTTCCCGTGTAGCCCAGCATGTTTCTTACCGTGTTGTGACATACAGGATCATCGAGGTATGTCTCGGCCATGAACTTCGCACGAAGGGGATCTCCCGGAAGTAAAACAGTTGGTGCTATAAGGCCCTGTGGTGCTTCTATATGTAGACTCATTATTTATCTCCTTTCATGAGTAAAATGCATTCTATTACGTAACATTTTATCACAGGATAACAATAAAAAAAAGATGGGAGACACATCCATCTTTTTTATATTGAACATACTGTTCATTTGCTCATCTTGTGCATTTAACTTATGCACGGGTGGGGACGGGTGAGACTTTAGGCGTTAGCCTTGTTGAATCTCTTGTTAAGTCTTGAAACCTTCCTAGCTGCAGCGTTCTTGTGGATAACGTGCTTAGCAGCTGCCTGGTTCAGCTTCTTCTCAGCCTTTACCAGAAGCTCTTTAGCTGTTTCCATTTCGCCTGCTTCCAGAGCTGCGTCATAAGCCTTCAGAACAGCCTTCAGATGACCCTTGACACGTCTGTTTCTAGCAGTTTTCTTGTCGATAACTTTGATTCTTTTCTTTGCTGATTTTACGTTTGCCATTAATTTACCCCACTTTCATAAAAGCTAAAAATCATACAGGGATATTATATGGTAGGCCGACTCAAATTGCAAGTTGAAATTTCAAGGGTCTTGCATTAAAATTATTAAGGAAATACTAAGATGTGAGGACATTGATGAAGGATTATCAGAAATATATAAGAAATTTCAGCATAATAGCACATATAGATCATGGCAAATCGACTCTTGCTGACAGGATCATAGAGAAGACAGGGCTCGTTTCCAAGCGTGAGATGAAGGAGCAGTTCCTGGACAATATGGACCTGGAGAGAGAACGCGGGATCACCATCAAACTCCAGACGACGAGGCTGGTGTTCGAGTCTTCCGATGGCAACGAGTACATTTTTAACCTTATCGACACCCCGGGACACGTTGACTTTACATACGAAGTATCCAGGAGCCTCGCTGCATGCGAAGGCGCCGTTCTTGTGGTGGATGCTACGCAGGGTGTGGAGGCGCAGACGCTTGCCAACGTATATCTTGCCATGGACGAAGATCTGGAGATCCTTCCTGTTCTGAACAAGATCGATCTTGCTTCTGCAAGACCGGACGAAGTCAAGCAGGAAGTGGAGGACGTGATCGGGATCGAAGCCGCCGATGCTCCCCTGATCAGTGCCAAGGAAGGCATTGGTATCGAGGAGCTTCTCGAGCGCATCGTGACCGATATTCCTGCCCCGGAAGGGGATCAGAACGCCAAGCTCAAGGCCCTGATCTTCGATTCGTACTATGATAATTACAAAGGCGTCGTGATCTACACGAGAGTCTTCGAAGGCACCGTCCGCAAAGGCGACATGATCAAGCTCATGAACACCGGCAAGAAGTACGAGGTCACGGAAGTGGGCACATACTCTCCGGGACCTGTGGAGTGCGACAAGCTGAGGGCAGGAGAGGTAGGTTATATCTGCGCCAGCATCAAGCAGGTGGCAGACGCCAGAGTTGGTGATACCATCACCCACGAGCAGGATCCTGCAGAGGAAGCACTTCCGGGATACAAACAAGTGCAGCCAATGGTATACTGCGGCATCTATCCGGCAGAAGGTGAGAAGTACGAGAACGTCAAGGACGCGTTGGAGAAGCTCCAGGTAAACGATGCAGCATTCC
>CAMNNV010000132.1 GCA_946546075.1 uncultured Bacillota bacterium
TCATCGAGATAAAGAATATGACAAGCATCACGACGCATAAAATCTTTGTGCTCATTTAACTTCCTCCATTATCTTATTATTTTTAGTACTTTCTGGTGAGAACGGCCTTTGAGCACTTTTATCACAAAAGAAAACCGCCCTCAATAACAGAGGGCGGAAATTATAATATACCGCGGTACCACCTCAGTTCACCGTCGCCTCACAACGACAGCCTCGTCGAGTACGTCATAAAAATGATTATACTCCTGTGCTGTTACGGGCACACCCGTCACATCCTACTTGCCCGGATCCGGGGTTCAGTGTGCGGCTCCGGGATGTATTCGCCAAAAGTAACTACGCGCCTCTCACCAAACGGCAACTCTCTGTACAGTCTCCCTGTGGTTACTAGTTCCCTTCACAGCCTTTGTGCTATTCACTTAATGACGATTATACTGAAACTGTCTTTTTCTGTCAACAGAAATTTACTTCGCTAAACTGCAAAAGTATTCTAGAGCAATCCCATCTCCCAGCTGTTCATCAGACCCACGAACGCTACCGTGAAAAACACAGGAAAGGAAACCATCATCCACCAAACCAGGCTGTACTGTCTTATATGATATCTCTTCATCTTATCCACCTCTCATTATTATGTATCAACGGGGTAATTCTCTTTACAATACCAATTATCCACATTTTGAGTACAAAAAAACGCCCTCAACCTCGCCGAGACCGGGGTTTTTTGGAGTGCAGAGTGTCTCGCACCCCCTGGTCTCCCGGCGTATCTCAGCCTGAGATGGTGGATATTCGTTAGACTTCCCGCAGTTTCAGGCACTTCCTATACCATTTATAAAGTCACGTTCACAAACCTCCAGTTACGTTAGACTTTTTAAGTTACATTTTAGATACGTATATGCTACATTGTAGTTGTTAAATTATGTTTTCAATATTTATAAGGATCTAAGATCCGACGGAGGAGATATTTAAATTATGGCAGTTATTAGAAGTTTGATAATCAACCCGGGTTCCACATCAACAAAGATCGCTGTATACGAGAACGACGAGAAAGTTTTTGACAAGACTCTCAGACACAGCGTAGAAGAGCTGGCTGAGTATGCAACGATTCCTGATCAGAAGGATTTCAGAAGAGATATCATCGTAGAAGCTCTCAAGGAAAATGACATCGATATTAACAGCCTTGACGTCTGCGTAGGAAGAGGCGGATTCCTCAAGCCTATCCACGGCGGTACATATGAAGTTACAGACGAAGTATATAACGACCTGCTCGTAGGAAGAACAGGACAGCACGCTTCCAACCTCGGCGGCGTACTGGCAAGAGAGATCGGCGATCAGATCGGCGCAAGATCATTCATCGTTGACCCTGTAGTCGTTGACGAGCTCATGCCTGTAGCAAGACTTTCCGGTCTCAAGGGCATGGACAGAAGATGCATCGTACACGCACTCAACCAGAAGGCAGTTGCGAAGAGATATGCCAAGTCCATCGGCAAAGCATACAATGAACTGAACCTGATCATCTGCCACCTGGGCGGCGGCGTATCCGTAGCAGCGCACGAGAAAGGCAAGATGATAGAAGTTCCTGATGCACTCGATGGTGACGGATGCTTCTCACCTGAAAGAACAGGTGCCCTTCCGGTAGGAAGACTCGTTGACCTCTGCTTCTCAGGCAAATACACAGAAGCTGAGATCCGCAAGATGCTGGTCGGCAAAGGCGGTATCGCAAGCTACCTCGGAACGAACAACATGATCGAAGTCGACAAGAGGATCGAAGCCGGCGACGAAGAAGCTAAGCTCGTTATGGACGCATTCGTATTCCAGCTCTCAAAGGACATCGGAAGCGCAGCAACAGCACTCTGCGGCAAAGTTGACCAGATCATCCTCACTGGCGGCATCGCATATGACGAACTCGTCGTAAACGGCGTCAAAGAAAGATGCGAATGGATCTGCCCTATCACCGTATATCCTGGTGAAGATGAACTCCAGGCTCTCGCAGAGGGAGCTCTCAGAGTCATGACGGGCGAAGAAGAAGCTATGAAATACTGATATTCTATTCAATATAGTGACTAAATGCGAACGAGGAAGAGTCTTCTGTATTTACAAGGAGGCTCTTTCTCGTTTTTGTATCATCCGGCGGATAATTGACAAATGTTACCTTGACATGGACTTTTATGTGTGCTTACATATAGTGGGTTAGGTTCGGATACACCTTTTTACAGGTGTTCATAGACTAGTTTTTTTTAGGTCGAGGGTATTTATTATGAGTTTCTTTAATGTGCTTACCCTTGCAGGTGGACTAGCATTCTTCCTGTACGGGATGAAAGTCATGAGCAGCAGTCTCGAGAGACTGGCCGGAGGTAAGTTTGAAGCCATCCTCCAGGCTATCATGTCGAACAAATTCAAGGCACTGCTCTTGGGTGTCGGTGTCACCGCTGCGATCCAATCATCATCAGCAACCACCGTTATGGTCATCGGACTGGTCAACTCAGAGATCATGAGTCTGGATCAGGCCATCAATGTAATTCTTGGAGCTAAGGTCGGAACGACTGTTACAGCATGGCTCCTCTCTCTGACGGGCATAAGCAGCCAGAACTTCTTCCTGCAGCTTCTTAAACCGTCATCCTTCTCACCTGTTCTTGCGCTTATTGGAGTTATCTTCATTATCCGAAAGAAAAGCACGAAACAGATCAATATCGGACGTATACTCGTAGGTTTCGCTGTACTCATGGCAGGTATATCCACCATGGGCGACGCGATGGCACCTCTCAGCGAAAGCGACCAGTTCTTTCACGTCATGGAGATCCTGAGCAATCCGTTCCTCGCATTCTTCGTAGGCGTGGCCCTGACCGCTCTTGTCCAAAGTTCATCCGCGTCTGTCGGTATACTCCAGGCCATGTCCCTGAGTACGCCGATCGGTTATGCCGTTGTCGTACCGATGGTCGTTGGCCAGAACGTGGGCGCCAGCATCGCACCGCTCATCGCCAGTATCGGCCAGGAACAAAACGGTAAACGTGCCGCATTTTCCTACTTGTTCGCTAACCTCATCGGAGCCTTCGTATTCTTCATACTCTTCTATGGGATACACTTCATCATAGGCTTTGATTTCATGAAGGACTCCGCCGGTATCGTTGGTATCGCGGTGATCCATACACTGTTCAACATATTCGTCGTTCTGGTACTCTTCCCATTCACGAAGAACCTCGGCAAGCTGATGATCCGCATCCTTCCGGATTCCGAAGAAGAGACAGAACTGGACAGAAGATTCGCCGTTATGGACGAAAGCTTCCTTTCATCTCCTACATTCGCCCTCGTACAGACGAAGGGCCTCATCGATGAGATGGCCGAGAAAGCTTTGAACGGCACAGATCTGGCAACGAGACTGATCACGCAGTACCGTGACAACGGATTCGCTGAAGTAGAAGATATCGAAGACGACCTGGATAAGTTCCAGGATGAGATCGGTAAATACCTCATCAGACTGGGAAGAAAGAACATGGCATCTGCAGACAGTAAAACGCTTTCCCTGCAGCTCCAGTCGGTAGACGATCTCGAGAGGATCTCTGACCACGCCCTCAACATCGCCGAGACGTGTCAGGA
>CAMNNV010000133.1 GCA_946546075.1 uncultured Bacillota bacterium
CCCTTGAATCTGATGACGACTTTAGCCTTACCCACCTTGGTATTATTCTTATACGTAACGGAATAATCGGAAGGTTCAAGTGTCTGATCGCCTACCTTAACTACAATGGCCTTTGAAATAGCTTTCCCTGTATATGTCGAATCTGTGATACCTGTGATCTGGGCATCTGTGATGCTCGTGCGGAAAGCATCGTACGCGGTCTGTGCTGCGTCCCTGTCGCGCTTTGCATTATCAAGATCTACTTTTGCAGCGTCCCTGGCCGCTTGATACGGCTGGGTGAATTTGGCAAGCGCCTGCCTGAACTCATCCGTTGTGACACTTTCGCCATAATCCCCATCACCGGAGAATACCTGACCATCGCAGCCGGTAACTGATGATGTCGCAAGTCCCGTCAATTTATAAGATTCGATCATATTAAGATAATGTCCGACTTGGTTATATATATCCGGATATTGTGAACTAACCTGATATGCGTTCATAGTCTCCAGACCAGGATAATCCCCTGAAGCCACACACTTATCAAATATCTGTTTCTCTTCTTTGTACCATCCATCAAATGGGTCACAATAACCCCATGCAAGATTCTCAGCAGGATAAGGTGGTATTCCTTTAAGCGAACTGCTCATTCCATTATACAGTTCGTTTATAACGACATGGCCATAATATTGCGATGACACCGCTACGCTCGACGCAGAAAGCACCATTAGCCTGTAGTTGATTTTTAGAGCTCCTTTCCCATGCTTCGCACGAAGCCCATTGCATTCGTCCACCAGATCTGCAGCCCTGTTCAGATTCTCTACTGTGAGCGCCGATGTCAATGCTTCATCGTACGCAGGATCTTCAACATATTTTTTGAGCGTGCTGTTCTGTTTAAAGACCTCCTTCAAAACATCTGTCGTTGTTTCCGGTCCCGCTTTCGCATCGATGAACTGCTCCCCTGCATTGTCATAAGCCAGACCAGCTTCATCATATGCCTTCTGAGCTTCTTCTACCTTGATGTTTGCCTCATCCAAAGCGGCTTTCGCGGCCTCTTCATCGGTTTGTGCGTATGATGATCCTGCCCCTGCAAAACACGTCACTGCCATCATTGCCGCAAGCACAACTGATGTGATTTTTCTCGATCCCATATATTCCTCCTTTATCATGCTTTCGTGGCCTTACCATAATAATATAACACGCATCTCTTCAGGCTGTTACTTACAACTCAGCTTTTTTCTCTCATCGGGTTCTCACTCTTATAGAAGATTCAACCGCCCCTATGAGAAGATTTTACATTTGCATGAGCAACCATTCATATAGGAAAGCGTATAATTGTACCTGCAGGCCAAACAGATACGAAGGAGGCATTGACATGAATGAATCTGACCTGAGGATAGCCGACAACCTGCGTTTCCTGCGAATGTATTCGGGCGCTAGTCAGGAGCAGATCGCTTCTGCCGCAGGTGTTTCGAGAAATATGTATGTAAGATATGAAGCTGGTCTTTCTGTTCCGTCCATCGATAAGATCAACGCACTGGCACGCTTTTTCGAAGTGTCCGTGGATACTTTGACAGAGCGCGATCTTCCCGCCGCGTCTCGATCTGACATTACCAGCATAACACCACGTTCTGTTCTAAAGGACATCATAGGCAATTACGAAAGTCTTTCTATCATCTCCCGCAAAGTCATCATCGAAGAAGTCCATATGCTGCAGGATATGGAGCGCAAACTGTACGGGTAGTCTGCCCAGCCACCAAATAAAAAATCCCCACGCCGCAGCGCGGGGACCGTGATCCTTATTAATTGAAGTAAAGGTTGTTCGTGACGTATTCCGGATCGCTGGTTACGTCCAGACCTAATGCCTTCAATGTGTTTTCGTCTTTGTCACTGAGGATCGCTGTGCAGTGAGCCCTGCATCCTTTGAGATCCGGGAGCTTGCTGACTGCCATTTCGGCGGTAGGGTTCGTCTCTGCGGAAATGGCCAGTGCCAGAAGCACTTCTTCGACGTTGAGGATCTTCGTGGATGAACCGAGGACACCTGTCTTCAGGCTCTGGATGCTCTTCAGTATGTTCGTGGAGATGAGTTTGATCTCATCGGAGATGCCGGCCAGTGTCTTGATGGAGTTCAGCACAGCTGCTGCGGCTGCCACCATGATCCTGGAGCTGGAACCTCCAACGAAGGACCCGTTCACGATCTCCCCGCTGTCGAGCTCGATGGACATTGCCACTACGCTGTCTGTGTTCTCTGCACAGGAGCGCTTGAGTTCAGCGTATTGTCTGGCGGAACCAACAACGTGGCGATCCGCCTCTGTAAGGCCGAGATCGTCCATGAGAAGCTTCGCACGCTCCACTGTCTTCATGTCCACTTTGCCCTTCTTGTAATCGCACTCTGCGATCATGTATCTTCTGATGACCTCCTGGCAGGAAGCTTCGCGAACCACCTCATCATCGGTGATGCTGAAGCCGGCTCTGTTGACTCCCATGTCCGTCGGTGACTTGTATTCCGCTTCTTCCCCTGTGATCTTTTCGATGATCCTCTTGACGACAGGGAAAACTTCCAGGTCTCTATTGTAGTTGACCGTTTTCTCTCCATAAGCTTCGAGGTGGAAAGAATCGATCATGTTCACGTCCTGAAGGTCTGCCGTAGCGCTCTCGTACGCCACATTCACCGGGTGTTTGAGAGGCAGGTTCCAGATCGGGAACGTCTCGAACTTGGCGTATCTTGCCTTGCGGCCCAGTTTATATTCGTGATAGAGCTGGGAAAGGCATGTAGCCAGTTTACCGCTTCCGCCGCCGGGGCCGTTGACCACTACGAGAGGTTTCGTAACTTCTATATAAGGGTTCTTGCCATAGCCTTCATCGCTTACGATCGTCTCCACATCGGTAGGGTAACCCTTGGTGAATCTGTGCTTGTAAGTTCTGATGCCGCGGCGTTCCAGCTTGCTGATGAATTTATCTACTGCAGGAGAATTGTCTTCATAACGGGTCACGACGACGCTGTTGACATCCAGATCATATGCCCGGAACATGTCGATGATCCTGAGCACTTCCAGATCGTATGCGATACCGAAATCCTGACGCGTCTTGCGGGTCGTGATATCCCCCGCATAGATGCAGATGATGATCTCCGCCTGATCTTTCATTCTGTGAAGCAGCTTGATCTTGGCATTCTCATCGAATCCAGGCAAAACTCTGGCTGCGTGCTTATCCTGCACCAGCTTGCCACCGAACTCCAGATACAGCCTCTCACTGTCTCCACGATTGATACGCTCAAGGATATACTTGGACTGTTCCTCGATATACTTCTCAGCGCTGAACCCTACCTTTTGCATTTCTCCCTCCTTTTCTCTTCGTTCAAATCACACAAATCTACAGATATGCAACTGCCATGGTCACGGTCGTGATCGCCATAGCTGCGATGATCGCAAATGCCACAATCTTGATCACTGTCTTGTTCATCATATTCGGTACCTCCACCTACATCAATGTGATGTTCAACCTGTTCCTTCCCTCCATGAGGCCCTTCAGGCTTATGCTGTAATCGATATCCAGCGTTCCCTTGTCCTCGTATGTAATGTTGTTTT